>JAHZIZ010000256.1 GCA_022601215.1 Bacteroidota bacterium | reverse complement strand
CGTTATAGACCGGTTTGTTAGTCGCAATATCGTATCTCACTTCAGGTCTGATAGTAAGCCATGGATATGCAAACCAATTTAAACCGCCTGTAAATGCAAAATAATTGTTCTTGACCTGAGCGACTCTTACGCCATCTTCATCTCTGAACCATTCCGTACGTAAACCCATACTCATAGATTTTGAGATGTCATAAATAAAATATTGATCAATACCATACCATTTTGCAGCTGTACCTTGTTTGACAAGATTTTCTTCAATACCAAAATCATGTTCTAACGTGTAATGAAAGTTTTGCGTTATATCATATTCAAAAACAATACTATACTCACTCTTGTTACTTTGCTTGTTATTACGGTTAGCTGGACCCGTTATGAGAGATGCAGTTATAGAAGCACTTCCATCATCTGAGACATACTGAATATTTCCCAAGAAATTAGCCGGTTCTTTAAGAAATGAATCCCAGCCAGCCACGACACCGCCTGCTAACTTGAGATTAGTATTGACAGGATATTTCAAGAGAACACCGGTATGGATGAAAGGTTCACTATATTGCATTATGTAAGAGAGCGAAAAGAAGAAATTCTCTGGTGCCATAACTTCTTCTTTTCCGATAACGGTATAAAAATTACCTATCGACACCGTTAAGCCATTTCCAATGGGCGCAAATATATCTACATAAACTTGTGGAAGTGATAGCTTGTAAAAATTTAATATATCGTTACTAACAAACCTGTTCTCGAAGTTTTGTTCAATGGTAAATCTTGCGTCAGAACCATAAAGTAAGTCAGCACGGAAACCAATATCCCAAGCGTCGCCTAAATCGTCCACGTCACGCTTCATAATTACATACAATTGATGTAGATTAAATTCGTTGGCTTGATCGTTAAAGGTGACAGGGGTATTAAATCCATCTCTAGGATCATCTGGATTGATAGAAAAGCCTGCTTCAACCCAACCATCAAAACTCAAACCTAATTTTTTTATAAAATCAGTTTTATTGATATTAAAGCCGGTTGTACTTTCAACTAGACCAGTGTCGGTAGCAGCAACATTTGAAGCAAGTAATAGACTGTAACAAAAAATTAGGACTTGATGTGTTAACGCTACCTTATTTTTTAGCATGGTGCTCAGTGTTTCACTTTTAAATTAAACATTTACCAAATTATCTTAGTAACACTTAAAAGTTAACAATAACGCGTGTTCCGGCATGGGGATAATTTTTATTGGTTGTTCTTCTCATACCAAAACCAAGCTGCACTACTAAATTCTGAGATACCACAGTTTGTATTTGGGGCATAACGAGTAATATATCTGGTCGATTTGGTCGAATTTCCAAATCAACTTCTAATCCCAATGTTCGTCTTTCAGAGAATGTGTAAAACAGGGTGTTATTAATCAATCACTCAATATGGCCTTTTGATCCAACATCAGTATAACGAAACCCCGCCATACTTAACATACTCCAATTATTATTGAATTGGTATCCAAATACATACAACAGATCATTTTCAAATGCTTTACTGTTTTTATGCAACTCTGCAATGTATTGCCAGCCGTGTATAAATTTGCTGCTATGGAAGAAATTAAATGTACCTTGTAATGCCACTTTAAATTCCTTCACCGCGGTATTCTTTATAGGCAGTTCAAACTCGACCGCATAGCCATCTGCAAAGACATAATTGCAACTATTTTGTAAATACTCAATTCTTTCGTCCAATAAATTTTAGATTTACGAGCATTTTGCCAAAAAAATGACCACTCTCTATACTAATGGCGGGGCAGACGTTCTCTTCTACGTATCGTGCTCTCGGAAACAAAAAACGCCTTCAAAGAACGAAGAAATGTACCTTAGATGTATAAAAAATACATCACAAAATTAAACAGTTTCATTCATTGAGAAGTATTCGTTACCGAAGATTACAGAAATTGGGGATATGCGGGCTAAAGCAGCCTAACAAAATCACTTATCTCATTTTTAAGCTCTTGATAAGCCAATAAACCTGATTTAAGATCATGGGGTATTTCTGTATTACTGGCTCCAGCAAGCAAACCCAAGACCATCCCCCGATCCACGTTATCACCACCTGCATTGGCATTTGCTAAAATTGAGCCTTTAAAATCTGCATTGTTTCTTTGCAAGAAACACAATAAAAGTGGTAAGCCGTGTTCAGGATAACAAGCTGTTGCAAAAAGTTTACCGATGATCTCTTCATCAGAATACTTTTCTAGTATACGATCAACATCTAAATATTCATTCGAAAACTCTGTATGAAGTTTCCACATCTGGTTTTTAGGGATCTTTCCTGGGCCCTTATGTGCTCGATATGTTTTGGAAAGATCTTCCCCTTTAATCTTAATCAATCTCACTTTTTTTGCGTATGCTGAGATCCTCTTTTGTGGATTATCCCCGTTTAACAGTGAATGTAATAGTGGAACCAACACACCTAGAGATGAAGAGATGTTTTCAGATCGATGTGTTAATTGTTGATGAGCTATCGCCCAACCAAGTCCTTGATAGGGTTCTTTTGCCAGGATGGATAGCACCAACGCACCAATAATTCCACCATGAGAGCCAATCGACCAAACCGTTCTTTGTTTTTGAGCACAATGTTCAGGTGCTATGCCTTTGGAATAATTCTCGAACCAAGCACGAATATAGATCTCACAGTACGGGTCTCTATTCAATCCGGGTGTACTCATATAGATAATAAATTGATTTAAGAAATCATCTGGATCATAAAATCCTTTGGCTATAATAGAACGCATTAACACACGTACAAGGTTTGCGCCCAAAGTATTCTCTCCGGCTTTCAATCCATGATGATAATGATAGCGTTCATTTAACTCAGGCATAGCATTGGCATGCTCGCCTGCCCGCTCGGCAGTTTGTATCGAAAGGTGGCTATATGAAGTTTGATAAAAACGAATGTGATCATGCAAAATATCATAGGGGCGACCTAGTTCTTTTGCTTTTGAAATATCTGGATGGTACCCATTTCCGACCATGAAAGACTCTGGATGAGGATGGGGCGCATCGTTGTACCCGTTGATGACACCAAAATCTTTTTTTAGATATTCGAGCTTATAATACCAATGCGCAGGCATTGACAAAGCATCCGAAATAAAAAGTCCCCAAAGTGCATTCTCAATTCTTACTTTTTTATTTT
>JAHZIZ010000030.1 GCA_022601215.1 Bacteroidota bacterium | reverse complement strand
TGCCATTACTCTCGTTCATCATGTCAGGAAGGCTCACAAGGGCAAGGACGGAGGAAAGAATACCCGTCTTTGGTCTTGGGGTCGCACCCAAGCCACCAAGCATATTTGTGATGTCATGGAAAATGCAGGTATTTCAGGAGCACATGCCAGCCCCAAAGGGTTAAGACATGGTTTTGGTATCAAAGCTTGCGCCGACACAAGAAATCCCCGCCTTGTGCAAAAATGGCTAGGGCATCGCTCACTTGAAACAACAACGATTTATATGGATGCAGTCGGAGACGAAGAAAGGGAGCTTGCAAGTCGCATGTGGGATTAAAATATTTAAATATTTTTGTATAAAAATACATAAATATTTTTCTATTTTCCCACATATTCTTGAACCATCTTAATAATGACATCCTTCATTTTCTCGCCATTACTTGCTACCTTACTCTTAAAATCTGTATGCAATTTTACGGGAAGCTGAATGTGAAAACCTTTTAATTCTTCCTTTGTTAACTCTTTTATAGCGTCTTGTGTTGTGTGGCTTGTATGTTTATCTTTGCCTGTTTTTGCTTTGAATGCCATGATATTAAATCTCCTCAATATATTTAAATATTTTTGTACAAAAATATTTTTCTATTTTTCTATTAATGTCATAATTTCTTTTTGAATGGCTTCAATCTCGGCAATCGCCTCACTGTTATGGCCATGAAAAACGGTTAACCCGTCTGAGGCGGTTTGAGCGTATGTTTCACGGTGAATGGTTCCAGCATTTAATGTGTCCACTTCATATCCGCTTAATGCTTCTGATAAATCGCCCGTCATGCGCGTATTCTTCCTAGCCCTGCTGATAACAAAGCGAGCATTTGGTTTTCCGTCTGTGACTTCTTGTCGTGCCTTAATTGCTTCAACCAAATCAGAACATGCCCATACATCGTAAGGGGAGGGAGTCACAGGGATTAATATCAAATCAGAGGCTTTAATGGCAGAAGCCGCGAGTTTCCCAGATTGTGGCGCGCCATCTATTAGAACTAAGTCATATTGTCCTTTTATTGCTTGCAAATCCTTTGCCAGCGTTTCACGATCAAGACCCACCACGGGCAATATTGCCCCTTCGCTTGCTTCGTTCCAATCTCGCAAGCTTCCTTGAGGGTCACTATCAACCAACAACACAGAAAAACCAGCCCGATGTAATGCATCCCCTAGATTGGTTGTGAGTGTTGTTTTTCCGACCCCGCCTTTTTGATTTAAAACAGCTATTGTTTTCGTCATAAATTATCCAATATATTTTTCTATTTTTATACAAAAATATTTTTGTATTTTATGGAGTGTAAAGCAAAGAAAAGGAATGTACAAAAATATTTTTGTATTTTTTTGTTAAGGTTGCAAAAACTTGCTATAGTGATCCCGCAGTACAGGCGGGGACGCCGATGACTGCAAACGGTGATACACCAGCCCCGTTTCTTGAAAGAGAGGCGGGGTTTTCTTCTTTATAGGGTACTGACCAGAGTATTTAAATTATGGGCGATCTAATTGCATGGTCAATAATATTGACTGGTTTCTATATTATTTTCAAAATTCTGAGGAAGGTTTATTATTTTTTCTATCCGAAAAGTTTCAAGAGACTGACGGAAGAATCAATAAAACATAAAACTGATATAAACCCATATCATAAACCTGCTAAAAATATTGCCCCAAAATATATAGTCCCAGAAGACTAAAGCTATGAGTAATTATCGGTCATACAAGAGTAATTATGCGCATCATGACACCTCACCGAGCTTTTACGATAAATATAGAGAAGTAGAGAAAGAATGGAATTATTATGAAGATCGAGCACAGCAAGATCGTTCAAGAAGACAGGCACATCAAAGGGAATTAGAACAAGAAAAGCTTTTAGAGGAAACAAAGGAAGAAGACGCAACCCTTGCCACCTATGAACAAATTGAGGAAGCAGGCTTATTTAACAAGCCAAGGCATTTATATCTAGGATTATTAGAACATCGGATGATGTTTTATAACGGGGATGAAGCGTTATTGACCTATGGGCGCTCAGGGTCAGGAAAGGGGAGGGATGTTATCCAGCCCAACCTAGCCCATATAAAAAATTCAATTGTCTGTCTTGATCCCAAAGGGGAAAATGCCAAAATAAGCTGGAAACATCGTGAGAGGATGCAGGGAGAACGCCCTATATTTATCAATCCGTGGAAGATTGGAGGACTTCCAAATCATGATATAAATCCGTTCCAATATTTAATCGTACTTGCAATTTTGGCGGGTAAAGAAAAGGGATATCTAAATTGCTCAAGACTTCTTGATGAATGTAAGAAAATAATTTCCATTATTATTGTTGAGCCTGTGAATGTAGGGGCTAATAAATGGGTTTATGATGATGCGAAAAATGTCCTTGAGTTACTCCTTGCATTCTTAGCTCTAACTAATCCTGAAAAATGTACTCTAGGTGAGCTATGGGATATTTCAAATTCCACAATAGATGAGTTTGAAGATTTATTTAACACCATGATGGTTTTTGAAGGAGATGAAGGCTACATTGCAAAAAAAGCAAAAAAATTGCTGGATGGTTTGATTGAAAATGAAAACACAAAATCTTTTGATATCATTACAAATGAAATAAGCAATGCCCTTAACCTGTATAAAACTGGATCAACTCTGAGAACGGCAACCAACAGGACATCTCGTGACCC
>JAHZIZ010000029.1 GCA_022601215.1 Bacteroidota bacterium | reverse complement strand
GGTAGTCGAATATGGCAAGAAAAAGGCTCAGGTGGCTTATTTTGAATCCCTTATTAGAAACCCTAAGACCACTGAGCTAGTTGAAAAGGAACTTACTGGGACGGCCTTGAAAAATATACTCATTAAAAAGACTTTTTATGCCAACCCAGCGGCAAATGGACTTCGTCTAGGAGAGAAAAATGCCATGGTATTTGAAATTCAAAGACTTCTTAATTCCAAAGGAGATTCTATTAGGCACGATGGGCTGTTTAGTACCGAAACATTTAGTGCATTGCAGAATTTTGAAGCAAAAAATGGCTTGCTCCCGGATGGAAAATTGGACGCCATTACCCTGGAATATCTATTACAATAATTACTCCAAAAAGGTTAAAATAAGCTCAGAGATTTTCGTTGGTTTTTCTTCCTGAATAAAATGCTTGGCTTTCAACAAATGAATGTTTTCTTCTGAAATGTTCAAATCTGAAATGACAGTTTCTTTTTGTGGTATTATTCTTAAAAAAGTATCGTGCTTCCCCCAAATTATCATTACTGGGATTTGGAGATCTTTTAACGTTTCCGAATAGTCAGGTAATGCATTGCAAGTTTGGGTAAAGAAATAATACATGCCGTGAGTTTTACCTTCTTTTAATGGAGTTTTGTACCCTTCAATATCTGTTTTGCTTAGGTTGTTTTCTACGAGGCCACTTTTGAAGAGTCCTTTGAGCATGGCATTAGTTGTAATGCCATTTCGGTAGGACCACATGGCTATTTTTGCTAAAAGCCCTTTTTTAAATCGGATAGGGGGATGAAATCCTTCCTCATAGATAAGGGTGTTAAGAACCACTAATTTTGAGATGCGCTTGGGATCTTTCTTTAGCAACTCCCAGGTCCATAATCCACCAGCGTCGTGTAAGACGTGCGTCCACGAGGACACGTGTAAATGATTCATTAATTCCAGTAGTCTGTCTGCGTGCATTTGTTCAGAATAGATGTCATATCCATTGGGTGAATCACTGCTGCCAAAACCTAACATATCAGGTACAATTATCCTGTGATGTTGCGCCAGAGAATCAATCATATGACGATACAGCCATCCGGAAGTAGGTACACCATGTAAAAGAAGAATAACATTTCCTTCGCCTTTATCGATATACTTAATCGTTCCGTCTGTAGTATTAAATGATTCTTGCTGTTGTCTAAAATGAGTGTATGTCATATCATTCATTTGCGAAATAGTTGAAATTTAGGATCTGTAAGAAAGTAACACTAAAACAAGAGAAATATATATTGAGCTCTTTACAATGAGAGCCCGTAACGTTATTTATATTCTTTTAACTGGAAGTCGTTACCGTCAAAAACTCCATAGGTAAAATGGGTAATCCAATCACCAAGATTAAAATAGGTGCTGTTCTCTCCAACTTCAATTTTCATAGGTAGGTGACGATGCCCAAATACAAAATAATCATAATGTTTCTGTTCAAGCTTTTTTCTGGCGTATAGCGCAAGCCATTCATTTTCTTCCCCTAGATGTTTTTTATCTTCATCCCCAGAAATCAACTTGTTTTTTACCGACAGATAATGTGCCAACCGCATACCTAGCTCTGGATGAAACCATCTAAAGGACCAATTAAAAAAAGGATTTGTAAACACTTTTTTCATGCGTTTATAGCCTTTATCCCCAGGGCCTTTCCCATCCCCATGGCCTAGTAAAAAAGTTTTATCGTTGAATGTGAATTCCTTGACATCACGGTAGGTTGGAATGTTGAGTTCGTCTTCAAAATACGAGCGCATCCAGAGATCGTGATTTCCTACAAAAAAATGGATTGGGATACCACTGTCGCTAATTTCTGCTAGCTTACCTAGCACTCGAACGAAACCCTTCGGAACTACTGTTTTATATTCGAACCAAAAATCGAATAAATCGCCAAGTAGAAAAATAGCTGCTGCATCTTCTTTTATTTCGTCTAGCCATCGTACAAATTTAAGTTCACGCGGACGGCTTGCTTCTTTGGTAGGAGCTCCTAAGTGATTATCACTAGAGAAGTATATTTTTTTGCCCTTTGGAATTTGCATTAGGTAAAGATAGGAAATTGCTTATTGTAAATATATGTCTTTGTAGAAAGCTACGTTTGTGGTAGTCGTTAGCTATTGGGTAGCACAAATAGCGAGACCCTTTTTTTGAGGGGTAGCCCTGTATTAAAGGTTGTCACTTGCAAACCACTGTGCATAGCTACTTTCTGTCTCTTGGAGTTTTAAAGAATGTAATTGGATATTACTAGGGAGGTGTGTTTTTATTTTTTCTGCGAAATCGATCACCATCATCTCACTGGTGGGTTGGTAGTCTACTAAAAGTACGTTGTGCCCCCGGTCACTGAGCTCTTTTGCCAATTCAACATGCGGTGTGTTTTTATTGAAAACCGTGGCGTGGTCAAACACATCTACAATTTCGTTTTTCACAATTTTTTTGAGATCACTAAAGTCGATTACCATTCCATATTTCACATGAGAAGTTTCCGAAATTGGAGTTCCCACCACTGTTACAGATAGCTTGTAGCTATGTCCGTGAACATTTCGGCATTTTCCATCATAGCCATACAAGGCGTGCCCAGTTTCAAATGAAAATTGTTTGGTGATGCGTATCTGGCTCATGTTTATTTCTTTTTTGAAGTACGATGATATCTACGCGTTTTGAATTTCTTGTACAAAACAAGTAAAACCACGAATAAGCCCAAGAGCATAAACATGCTGTTTCCACCTAAAAAATTGAGTATTTCCATAGCTGTTATTTTGAGGTTAAAAATACTACTATTTTAGAAACTCTTTGTTGATTATATTATTTGATGATATAGACGGCTCCTGAGTCTTGGGCTCCATTATTGGCTTGGTCACCATTGATGCCAGTGGCATTACTGTCTTCTCCCGGGGCAGAAATAACAACAGTATCGCCAATAGCCGTGGTTGCTATGGCATGTCCGAAAACATCGCTAGCTTCTGTATTGCTTGATTTTACGTAAGCTGTTTGACCCCAAACCCCATTTTCTTTATCAAATATATAAGCAGCTCCTGCCCTAAAGGTGCTGGTGTTATTTTCATTGCCATTAATTCCTGTACTACCGCTATTTTCTTCAGTAGTACCTATGATAATTCTTGTTCCAGAGCCACTTAGTTCTGCAGTTTTCCCGAAACGATGACCTGCTCTTGTGTTACTTGCTTTTATATAGTTTATCTGGCTCCATTGATTTCCATCATGCGAAAAAAGGTAGGCTGCGCCAGATGTGGAAGCACCGTTGTTGGATTGATCGCCATCAAGACCAGTGGCATTACTTGATTCTCCTTCTGCCCCCACAAGTAATTTGTTGCCGTCGTTACTCAATGCGACACTTGCTCCAAAGAAATCACTAGCTTCTGTATTACTTGCTTTGATAAAGGCTTCTTGAGCCCAACCTCCTTGGTTTCTGAATACATACACTGCTCCAGAGCTTAAAGCATTATTGTTATATGGATCCCCATTGATTCCTGTACTATCACTTCTTTCTCCGGGTGAGCTAACTACTAGCAAATTTCCATCACCACCCAATGCGATCTTAAATCCGAAAATAGTGCTGTATTGCGTATCGACCGCTTTAAAGTAAGACTGGGTATTCCAGTTAGTTCCTGATCGAGTATAAGTATATACAGCACCAGAGTCCAAAGTAGTAGTATCATTGTTGGTAAAATCCCCGTCAACACCGATGGCATTACTGTCTTCTTGCCTTGCTCCTACTGCAATAACGCTACCGTCATTGCTTATAGCTACGGCATTGCCAAACACATCATCAATATCGACAGCAAACGATTTTAAGTAGGCCTCTTGTATCCAGTTAACTCCGGTACGTCTATACACAAATGCAGCTCCAGCGTTTTGGACACTGTTGTCAAATTGATTTCCATTTACACCTATACTTCCGCCATCCTCTAAAGGTGCACCTACCACAAGTCTGCTACCATCTTCGGACAGAGCTACAACCTCACCAAAATGATCACTTACATTTGGAAAAAAGGGTTTGATATAGGCTTGTTGAATCCATGTTGTGCCACTTTTAACAAATAAGTAGACGGCGCCAGAGTTGGTTGCGCTATTGTTACTTTGGTTTCCGTTAATCCCTCCTGAGACGGAATCTTCAAAAAAGGTCCCTATCGCCAAATAATTGCCATCGGCACTTAAAGCAACACTCTGCCCAAAATTATCCGCAATATCCGTATTGGATGCTTTTATGTATGTGGCTATTACCGTGGGTGGGGTAAGGGTAACCTGGGTTTGGGAGTTTCCATTACTGTCAATTCCTGTGCATATCCAAGTGTTTTGTACCCTGTGACACACTTTTTCTCTAGAAATATCATATACCACAGTTCCATTTGCTGCAGTCGAACCATTGGGTTGTACAACATTTTCTATTGCACTAACTCTAGGAAGTACCATTCCCATATTGGGTGAAACAATATCGAATGCGCCTTCTGGGGTAGTAGTGCCAATTCCTACTTGAGAATAGGTTAATGTACTAATAAGAAAAATGAAGGTAAAAGCTAATTTCATACCGATAAATTTTGATAAAGTTGAGTAAATCTAATGGTCGAAGAAGTTTTCAATTGTTGAAAGAGGTCTTTGAGTTTGTGAAATCGTCTTTTGGGCTGTTTTATTGGCGTATAAAATCACATTTCGGAAGTTGAAACGCTTGCTTCGGAAATTGGATAGAGAAGTTGAAAAACATTGTCGTAGTTTTACTTTTATTTTTAACCTTCTTCATGCAGAAGCAGTTTTTCATTCTATTTTTTATGGTATTGAGTTCTTGGGCAATCAACGCGCAGGAGCCAAGTGTGATTCACTTAACTGAAAAAGATGGTTTGCCTGATATTGAGTTCTATGATCTTTTTACCGACAGTAAAGGTTTTGTTTGGTTGGCTGCGGACAAAGGCTTGTACAAATACGATGGGAAGACATTTATCAATTACAATCATCCAGAGAAGCGAGGGTTGTCCGTTTTCAATATTGCTGAAGATAAAAATGGCCGAATCTGGTGTAAAAATATCACAGGACAGATTTTTTATGTGCAGAATGAAAAAATGCACTTATTCTACGATCTCAATATGGGGAAATATGGAGAATCTGTTAAAATCGATTTCTTAGAAAACAACGTTGTACTAACGGGGTATTACATGCGCTATATCATAGATTTTGATACTAAAAAAATGGAGTATGGAAAAATTGATTTTAAGTCTTCATTTGGAGGCTCAAGCTTTATGTTTAAAGGCAGATGTTATAATACAAGAAAGGACACTCTCTTGGATATTACAAACCCAAAAAAATTGACACCTATATTTTCGAATAGTAATTTGTTTGTGACCAATGACTCGAATGAATATTTTCAGCATAACGAAAAGACCTTTATTTATAGACATAGAAACAGGGGGAATGCATTACTATTACTAGACATTGAAGCTAAAATAGTATCGTCGATTCACTTGCCGCAAGAATTATTGCAAGTGAGATGGTCTAGAGTGAGCTCCTTAGATGGCTATATTTGGTTTTTTACGAGCAAAGGAATATTTACGTATCGTTACGAAAATGAAAAACTTATATATGTCAATAATTTTCTAACGAGTTATTTTCCTACTGATGCGACCAAAGATAAAGACCAAAATTATTGGATAAGTAGTTTGGACGATGGTGTGTTCGTTATTCCCAATATCAATATTAAAAAATACTCCTTACCCAAAGAAGTAGCAAACATAAAAAGTTTGAAAAAATATAAAGACGGGGCCTTGGTAATGGGAAGTTTTAATGGATCTGTAGGGACATATAATCCAACGTATCAGAATTATACCTTATTGGATAAAGCCCCAGCAAAAATTTCAGAATTATGCTACTTTGAGAATAAAAACTTACTGCTCGCGAGTAATGATTTGGGAGGTGTTATCGTAACGTCAAAACAAATTAGACAGCATAAGGAGTTTGGAAACTTAAAAGATGTTTCCCAAATTAATGATTCTACATTTGTTGTAGCCACCTATAACTCAAGTACTATATATACCGCACATTCACGTGAACCTTGGGTGACTGAACAACAGCTAAATAGAAAAAGGTCTTATTCTTGTTTTTATGATGCTTCTCAAAAGAGCTATTTTGTAGGCAATACAGACCATTTGCGAAGGTTCGATTCTTTGTATAAGGAACACATTATTTTATACCAAGGGGAGTCAATTTTCGCCTTAGATATGGCGCAGACAGAAGACAACACCCTTTGGGTCACTACTTTTAAGCATGGAATTTTAGGGATAAGGAACGATAGCGTTGTGACCGCTTTTAATGCTACAAATGGTTTGCCTACCAATAGAACTTCTATTCTTGAAACCCAAGAAGAATACATCTGGGCAGCAACCCAAGAAGATGTTGCTTATATCAATACCATTACGAAAGAAGTGAAGGTGCTTACGCAACAAGATGGGATTCCATCTTTTAAAATCAACGAAATCACCGTACTTGGTAATGAAATATTCTTTGCTAGTAATGATGGGTTGTTTTCGGTAGATAAGAACAAGGCATTCATTGAGCGTAGAAACCCACAATTATACGTCACCTCCATTACTATAGCTGATAAAAAAGTGGATCTTAAACAATCGTATGATTTGTCTTATCAACAAAATCGAATAAAAATTGAGTTTCATGCAAATGGCTTTCAAGTCGATAAAAATATTATCTATCAATATCAATTCAATGACGATACGGATGAGTGGATTTCCCTTCAGAATGGAGTCAGAGAGGTAACATTTAATAACCTTGCCAATGGAGCCTACCTATTTAACGTACGAGCCAAGAATGTATATAGCAATAAAGTGTCGCTCCCAAAATCTATTCAATTCACGATAGCCTTACCGTATTGGCAACGTTGGTGGTTTATTTCTTTAATCATTTCCGCAACACTTTTAATCGCTGTGGCATATTTTAAATCGTTTCAGTCAAGAAAGGAAAAAGAAAAAGACCTTGAGGTGGCCCAATTACAGCTTAACAATCAGCTTACCTCTTTAAAATTGGAGAATCTCCGTTCTCAAATGAATCCGCATTTTATTTTCAACGCCCTTAACTCAATTCAGGAATATATTGTTCTCAATAAAAAGGACTTAGCCAGTGACTACCTTGGAAAATTTGCGGATTTAGTACGAACATATTTGAAACATAGTGGAAAAGGGACGATATCGTTACAAGAAGAAATTAATTGCCTAGAAATGTATTTGGAACTGGAGAAACTGCGCTTTGAAGATAAATTAAGTTATAAGGTCTCCAAGTCTAAAAACCTTTTCCTTGATGAAATTTTTATCCCAACAATGTTAGTTCAGCCGTATGTTGAAAATAGCTTAAAACATGGGCTCCTTCATAAAAAGGAAAATTGTGTGCTAACAATTTCTTTTGAACACAGCTCAGACTTTAAGCATATTATATGTATGGTTAGGGATAATGGTATTGGGAGGGAAAAGGCGAAACAACTGCAACAAAGAAGGGCGAAAAATCATAAATCGTTTGCCACAAAAGCAAATGACGATCGATTGCAAATGATTAATCAAGGAAAAGACAAAAAAATTGGAGTAGCTATAACAGACTTATATGATGCCAATGACAAGGCTATTGGCACAGAGGTTACTATACGCATCCCTTTTGAAGTAGAATAACTAACCGACTTATTACCTTAAGCTTATGCGAAAGGAGAAAAAATTATGAAAGCACTTATTATTGACGACGAACCCAAGGCAAGGAAATTATTAGAGGTATTAGTGACCGAAAATTGTCCTAAAATTAATAGCCTATTTCAAGCAGAAGATTTATTGAGTGGCGTTGACCTCATTAAAAAACATCATCCGCAGATAGTATTTCTAGATATTGAAATGCCCCAACATTCAGGGTTGGAGATTATGGACTTTCTTGATAAAGAAGAACTTGATTTTGAGATTATTTTTACCACTGCTTATAGCGAATATGCCATCCAGGCTTTCGAATTGTCTGCGGTTGACTATATATTAAAACCCATTCGACCCAGTAAGGTAGTTGATGCTGTTGAGAAGGCCATTGAGCATCTTGGGAATTCGCAAATTAACGTGAAACTTGAAGAGTTGAAAAGTGCCTTATCTCATTCAAATTTCAAAAAAATTGCACTTCCTGTGGTCGACGGGATTCGTTTTGTAGCGTTCGATGATATTATTATGATGGAGGCAGATGGGATGTATACTAAAATAAGCATGACTCAGGAAGAAATACTAATTAGTAAGCCATTAAAACACTTTGTTGAATTACTTCAAGAATTATCCATTTTTTACAAACCTCATCGTTCCTATTTAGTCAATCTCACTTTCATAAAGCAATATGTAAAAAGTGATGGAGGATATATTCTAATGGATAATGACCGAAGTGTTTCTATTTCAAAAGAAAAAAAAGGTGAATTTTTATCAATTATGCAGTCTCTGTAAGGTTTCAGCAATTGAAAAGGCGGTTTCAGAAACTTTAAGACTCTATTTTTTTGATTTCAGATAGTTTTGAATAATGAACGTTAAAAAAACCATCTCATGAAAATTTTATGCCTTGTAATATGTAGTCTCAGTCTTTTCTCTTTTTCACCTTCTAATGTTGTCTCATTAGAAGAAAATAACACCATTGTCTCTGAAGTTTCCTTTGCGAGTTTTAGTTTAGTAAACGACACTAAGGAGAAAGTTCGAATCTATACTGGAAGTGGTTTTGTAAGCCTCAACAAAGGATCCAAAACGAGTATTACTTGTAATACTGGCAAAGAAGTTCGTTGGGGGAATGATGGAAAAAAAGGAGCTGTCATCTTTAAAATAGATAGCGATATGTGCGGCAAAACAATTAAACTCTCTAAATTTCTATAACTAACTAACCTATTATGTTTTGAGAGTAAGACCATTCTTTTTAGAATGGTCTTTTTTATTGTACCTCATTGAATTAGAAGGAGAAGTGACTACGAATTCTGAGAGTAGATATGGAGAACGTATTTGACTTTTCAGAAGTTCAAATATCCTTTTCAGCAATTTCCTACAACGGTAAGTCCTTTTCTAAAGCATCTTTGACCTTAACTAATAATCATCTAACATGAATTATATGAGATTCTTACTTCTTATTTTTCTTTGCTTCGTGCATAATAGCTATGCGCAACAAAATCAGAATGAAATCCTTAGAAACTATGACTCGGGAGATTACAACGTGTATAAGGTAACGGATAAGAAAAAATTTGAAAAAGTAAAGAAAACTTGGCCTATTACTATCACTAAAAATGGGGATGGTGTGGCAGAAGTGATGGTAAAGCGATCTGGTATTTTAGACGAAAGTTTTGCGGTAGATGTTCCTGGTTATCCTGCCTATTTTGGGTTTAATGTATATCGTCTATCCTTTCTAAAAAACTACGTGGCTTATTATGAGTGGAGTGGTAAGCAAAACGCTAAGATAAAATACATATTTGTCCCCGTTGGGAAGTCTTTTTCAGGTAATTGGGAAAAAACCAATATTGAAGTAGCAACCTATGCCAAAGCTATTTTTGCCAACCAAACCAATGCGCGTGCCGATGTGAAACAGGAGAAAGCGGCTATGGCAGAAGCGGATCGAAAAGCTAATTCGTTGGAAGGTAAGCAAGTTTCAAAAATTGAAATAGAATTGACAAACATCCCACAGAAAGTAGCTCATTTTAGTGAAGCTATCAACTTTGGAGTGATTGCAATTCTCAAAGATGGTTCAAAAGCAAAAACACCAAATCTCGGAGGAAAACTACCCTGGAGCGATTTTAAAATGAACCATATTGGGTGCAGTAATACAACTGAAATGGTACGAGTAGAGGAAGACGCATCTAAAATCTACAACGACGAAATTGTCTTAAAAGTAGCCTCTGTATTTCACCCTTCACTTAAAGCTCAAATGGCGTTTTCTACCACCAACGATATCTCTATACAAGTAAATAGAAACGGTTTTCGTGGCTCTGAGCGACATATCGCAACGAAAAAAGCTGTTTTTGGTGCGAGTCAACGAGGGGGTAATGGGCATAATATTCGAATTAAGGTAAAAACTGTAAAGCACAAAAAGGAAGGGATCTCTATTAATAAAATTGAAGTGTTCGACGAAAATGAAGGTAATGTAATCGCTCGATATAAACTCACTCCTGAAACCACGCTCATTGTAAATGTAAATGGTGGTGCTGGGCAGTGGGGTAGCAAAGGTAGTAGTAACGCATTCCCAAACGGAGATCATGGAGGTGCTGGGGGCAATGGCGGAAATGTAACCGTAATTAAAGATCCATCGGTCTCAAAATTTAGCTTAACGGTAAACAACAAAGGTGCCCGAGGGGGTGATGGAGGAGCACGATATAACCTAAATGGAACCAATGG
>JAHZIZ010000255.1 GCA_022601215.1 Bacteroidota bacterium | reverse complement strand
TTCATCTTTAGTTAATTTAGATAATAACTCAAGTGCCTTTGTGGCATGAGTGTTATCAATTCCGAAGGAACAAGCAAATGCCCTTCCTTGATAACCGGCGTCCCAAAATATTTCAGACAACTTACCAACAATCACTTTATCTTCTTTAGGTAAGATACTATTGCTTAGTGCTTCGATGAATTTTGGAATAACCTTGGGAAAGGTCTCGGATATCTTTATGAGTACATAGATAAGATCCCTATAAATGAATTCTTTCATAAATGGTATGGGATCTCCAAACTCTTGTTTATAATTAGGGTTAAACGGTTTTTTGTACATGAGTTCCACAGGCAGTGTGTCATCATCGCTATATTGATTAATGTACACTTTGTAATGATAGGGACGCAATGGATCACCATTTTCATCCACTTGCTCAGGGATTTTAATAGGTGAGTTTATAAAATCCATTGAGTCTGCCAGCGCTAAGGCATCCACTTTTTTTACTTTTATCACATGTCTTGAGAGCAAAAAATGATTTTCTGCCTCTATCACCACACCGTGAATGAAACCAAAGGAGCCCAAACCAACTAAGGCGGCATTGAAGAGTGCATCATTTCTAATGACACGCGCATTCAATTTCGCAGCAAAATCATCAGACAATGCTGGACTGGTATGCCTTTCAAGATAGATCACATCTTGCGGGTTTGGACCAATGATGAGATTAAGTCCAACGACATAGTCCTGTACTGATCCTTCATCAATGGCTGAGCCATGTACCCCAGTCGAAATGCAACCAGCAATTGTTTGTCCATTGCTAGCTCCAGTTGTCTTTAGTGATTTACCAAGATTTTCTAGATAATGTGATACTTCCTTGATCTGATTTCCACATTGTAATAAATGTAAATTGGCGCTTTGATACGAACAGTCGGCATGGAGGTCACTGTCTTGAATCCCTATTTTAATATTCATGTTAGCGCTGAAATGCATTCTGTCTTTGTGGTGGGCAATAGATGACATGGACCACTTTGATCCGATGGATCGAAATCCATCATTGTTGTTTAGAGCGGCTAATAGTAACAAGCGTATCTCATTAGCGGCATCGTTGTAACGATCAAGTGCAATTGGCATTATTCCTTTTTTCTCAAGTTTTGTAGATAGAAAAAATCGCAACGGGAAAGGGCCATTTTTATGAAGGGTATTCCATCGAGTTCTTGGAGTGGTAGTTGTCTTTGCCATATACTTTTAATTTTGTTCTTTCAAACATACATAGGTGACCTTCACTTTCCGTTTTCTCCCGAAAGTGACCAAATAAAGAAATATACCACCCATGGTACTTCGATATTCCACAGTGTGTAAAGCACCGGAATCACAAACATTAATGTTTATAGGATTTTCATCCGTCGTTGTTTTAACGGTTACAACGGTATCAAGCTTTCGCACAAGAAGACCACTTAACGCATCTTCCCGTTCCGTATCAGCGGGTTCTCCACCTGGACCATTAGATACTTTTAAGCGTACAGAATAGCAAGAAGTAAGCATAAGGAAACAAAGGCAAACACAAAGTATTCTAATATACTGATTAGTTTTCATACTGTAATATATTGATATTCAGTTGGTATTGAAAGCTAAAATAAGAAGTATTGGCTTGCTTTAAAAGAGGAAAAACCCCTTTTTTTCAAAAAAAAAGACCCTCATTTGAGAGCCTTTTATTACTTCGTTTCGTACCGATTTTAAAATTGATAGCGGATGGCTAATGCGATATCAAAATCTACATCATCATTGAAGTCGCCAAATCCAAACTCAGGTCTAAAATCTAATGCCAAAAGTAATGGAATGTCAAAATTATATTCAATACCAATATCTCCTGCAGCATATAAATATGTTTCGCTGTCATCCACATCTGCGGGTAGGTTATCAATGTTTACTTGCGCAAGACCACCACCGGCTCCTACAAACCAATTAAAGTTTCCATCTAGGTTAAATACCCATTGATAGAGACCCGTTAGACGAAAGGCATTATAGTTGTCCCCAGATCGCCAGCCCAAGTCAAGCTCTAACCTGTTATTGTCACTCAACCCACGTTGGTAACTAACTTCGGTTCCAAAACCATCACTATCTCCCAAGCGGAGCCCTATGGCGTTTTTTGAAACTTCCTGAGCGTTAGCAGTGATTATAGTTGCAAATAATAATAAAGGAATTAAAAAATAAGTCTTCATATAATTAGGTTTAGTAATTAAACGAATTTACACTATTTTAGTATACCTATCTGTAAAAAAATACAATAGCTTTCCTACCTTTACCAATGCATGCGTACAGAATTAGCCCAGTTAGAAGAACGATTAGAAGGAACCCTTCATGTTGACACCCTTCATAAATCGTTGTATGCAACAGATGCCTCAGTATACAGACGTTTACCGTTAGCCGTTGCCTATCCTAAAAACAGCCAGGATATCATTGAACTGATTTCTTTTGCAAGTACCAATAATACTTCTCTTATTCCAAGAACTGCAGGAACATCCTTAGCTGGACAATGTGTGGGAGAGGGTGTCGTAGTAGATGTGTCAAAGTATTTTACTAAGATTGGTCTGATCGATGTAGAAAATAGAACAGTTACGTTGCAACCTGGCGTGATAAGGGATGAATTGAATTCATATCTCGAGCAATATGGGCTTTTCTTTGGCCCTAATACTTCTACAAGTAATCGATGTATGATTGGTGGTATGGTTGGAAATAACAGTAGCGGAACAACTTCTATACAGTACGGAGTGACTCGAGATAAAGTGTTGTCCTTGAAAGTGCTACTCTCAGATGGTTCTGAAATAGTTTTTTCTGAAATTTCTTCTGAAGAATTTTTAGCTAAAACCAAACTAGATACTTTAGAAGGACAGGTGTATCGCACATTAAATGATAACCTTTCAAAAAAGGAAGTACAAGAGGAAATTATAAAACAATTCCCAAAGGCTGAAATTCACAGAAGAAATACTGGGTATGCAATCGACTCCTTATTGACCAATAATATTTTTGGAGGAAATGACACTACAATCAACGTATGTAAATTGCTTACAGGAAGTGAAGGAACATTGGCGTTCACTACTGAAATCACTCTGCAATTGGATCCTTTACCTCCGAAATACTCGGCACTTGTTATCCCTCAGTATAAGAATCTTGAAGCGTGCCTTCATGATGTTGGAGTGGCAATGAAACATAATCTGTATAC
>JAHZIZ010000254.1 GCA_022601215.1 Bacteroidota bacterium | reverse complement strand
GTTAACTTTTATCCATTAGTTAACGAGTTTTGCGGGGGGATAATTGCTGGCATGCAAGAGGTCGCTTTGAAGCGGCCTTTTTGTTTTTACAGTCACTTCTGTATAAAAGGGACTGTATATCACACCTCATTCAGACATTCTATTATAAACGACTGTATTTCACGCTGGAGGGGTGAATAAAAGGGTAGAGAATTTATCCAAATTCTAATCTTGCTTTATTTCTCTATACATGGCATAAACTAACTCATTGGGATATAAAAATACTATAAATTGGTATATAGTGAATATTACATTTATAGAAACACGTGGCTTTACGCGCAGAATTACAGAATTATTGTCAGATGATGAATACACTGCTTTGCAATGGTTTCTTAATGCAACACCAACCGCAGGGGATGTTATCAAACATGCAGGTGGTGCACGGAAATTACGTTGGAGAAAGAAAGGGCAGGGCAAGAGAGGGGGCTTACGTGTCATTTACTTCTACCATGTAAAACAGCGCATTTTTTGGATGCTGGCTTTGTATGAGAAAACAGAACAAGAAGATTTATCAGAAGCCGACAAGAATATTGTTAAACAATTGATTGAGGAGATTAAGAAATGACGGAGAAAAGTGATTTACTTGGTATTGACCTGCAAGAGGAATTAGCAGCAATACGTCAGCACAAAACGGGGAAAGATATTTTACGTACCAGAAAATTAGAAAACCCTTCGGATGCAGCAACGATACGCCATAAATTAGGGTTAACACAGGAAGCATTTTCAGCTCTGATGGGGGTATCAGTACAAACGCTGCGTAATTGGGAGCAGGGAACACGTCAACCTCGCGGAGCGGCCTTGGCACTTTTACGGATTGTAGAGAAGCACCCAGCTGTGTTGTTTTCTTAATTTTTATAGCTATAAGCCCAAAACTTAACGGGCTGAAAATCACACTTTTTTGAGTGTGAAAACGGGCTGTAGGGCAGGGTGGTATTGGTTTTTTGGAATTTTATAAACTGATTAACTTTTGGATGAAAGTTAACCAGTTTGTTAAGTTTAGACAGGCACTAGAAAAAGATATAGATGCAGTGTCGCGAATCTCGAAAAATCGTAATCCAATAAGCTCAATAGAACCAGACTCTGGACTTGTTATCTGTAGCGCTTACATGAATGTAACGTCTAAGTCGAATCATTTTATTGTTTACCAAAAAAGTTTGGTTTTTACTTTTACGTGGTCAGATTAATACACCAATGGTATCGCTTCTATCAATCATTAATAACTTCCAAATTAACGCGAACTCGGCCTTCTCTTACAAAATTTAACTTTTCCGCGGCACTTTTAGAGACATCGATAATATTGCTATTGCGGGTAGGCATTCGGTCATTAATTCTTACGATTACACTTCGATCGTTGCCAAGGTTAGTGATCCTTACCTTTGTGCCAAATGGTAATTTCTTATGAGCTGCTGTAAGTTTGTTCTGATCAAAAATTTCATTATTGGCCGTTCTTTTACCCTGAAACCAATCACTATAATGAACGGCATAACCTGTCTGGGCAAATAGGACACCTGAACCCAAAGCCATAAAGATACTCACACCAGTAATTAACACCGAAACAAAACTTTTTTTCATATAGGTCCCTTCAATTAAGGTTGTAAAAAATTAATATTTTATAATGTCATCAATAGCAATTATGCATAGCTTGTGAAAACGTTTTATTTTATTATTTTAAGATTCGTAAGCTCATTATTCATAAATTCTGCATGATATTGTTCCTCTAATGGATGCAATATTTTCATTCTTTTTTCAGGTGACATTTTCATGATTGCATCCATTCCTTCATTTTCTTTGGCATCCCTCATCGCGAGTGCTGACACTAATTCCTCCCAGAATGTTGCATTATTATAGTGCTCAATGGCTTCATTAATTTCACTGGTATCTTCAAATTCTTTTGTTTCATAATATTTATTTGACTCTTTATCAGCTTCTATTAAGTTCTCATAACCCATTTCTTTGGCATATGAATAAAATTTCTGAATTACATCCTGATACTTCTCTTTTTCTGGCACTTCTTCCTGATCATGCGCCGCTAACATCCATTCCCCAAGATAGAGAATATCGAGTAGCAATCTATATTCTTTCTTTGTAATATTAATTTTCATATTCAACTCTCTGATTTATAGGTATCTCTTATGTGTTTTTCTGTGAAACTAGAATCGTTACTTGATTACTTAGAACTTTAATGAATGAGGCTGTGGGTAGTTACGCTATATAGAAAACAGCTGAAGATAATTATTTGCTATCTCTAATCCTCATGATTGTTTGTCTACTAACGTTAAAATTTCGTGCGGCCTGAGAAACACTAGGATTTTGGGTTAGCTGATTTTTTATTTCATCATGTTGCTTACCATTTATTTTTTTTGGTCGTCCTAATGATGCACCTTCTTCTTTAGCCCGTTTCAAACCTGATTACGTTCGCTCGATCAAGAGATCACGCTCGAATTCTGCCACTACTGTGATGATGCCCATCGTCATTTTTCCTGCCGGGCTGGGTAGATCAATATCGGCAAGTGCCAGGCGGTGCAATCAACTGGCAGACACTGCACCTAAGTTAGTATTCTTCCTCTATACCTCCCACAGAGAGGTAACCACGTTTACGTAAACATTTTTCAATATAATGAGAGCGGGATTTGAAAAAGTAGTATTCTAGCTTCCCTATAAAGGTGTCTCTCTTTACGGTTCGCTCTAAATCGGATGCAATTACGTCACAATCTGCCAGATCTTTTTTGTATTCAGATAGATAAAATCTATTAGTATGTGATTTTACACCGTAATTATTAGAGC
>JAHZIZ010000253.1 GCA_022601215.1 Bacteroidota bacterium | reverse complement strand
GGAAACTCTTTACTAACTGGCACACCCGAAGAAGGCAGGGCGTTGGCTATAAGGATTGCGAGACTGACTATTAAAATTACGCAGCCAGATGCGGCGATAAGAGATCAACTACGGCCTGCATATGCCAAAGATGCTGGAATGTTAATTGCCATTGGTCAAACGGTAGCTATGGAATTTGCGACCATTGCTATGGCAAATAATTATTGGAAGTGATTAGAAAAATAATCAAGCTAACAATACATAAAAACCCCCTCACTAGGTGAAGGGGTTTCGCTTAAAAATGGTTGGTTTATTATAAGCGTATTATCGATTTACGATAATGAATTCAGATCGGCGGTTGGTTTGGTGATCTTCGTCACTACAGTTGCTTCCGCAATCTATAGCAGGTCTGTCCAGTCCAAATCCTTGTCCGCTAATACGTGACGCATCGATTCCTTGCGAAATAACATATTGCACCGTAGACTGTGCACGTGCATCACTTAATTTTCGGTTATAGTCTGCCTTACCACGGGTATCGGTATGACTTTCTACACTAATAATCATATTAGGATATTTTTTCATAATCCCTACCAAGCGATCCAATTCAAAAGCAGCCTGTGGAATGATATCACTTTTATTATAGTCGAACAAGATTGGGTTAAGGTTTACCTTATCATCAACAATAATAGCTTCTATAGGACGCAGCGCAATGGTGCGTGTTAATTTTCCATTAGGGCTAGCTTCAACCGTTACAGCATTGGTTTCAAAACCAGCTAATACAGCCTGTACAATGTGTTCTTTTTCACATTCGGCATCGAAAGTACCGTGTCCGTTTGCACCAGCAGTTTTAGAGCTCAAACGGTTGTCTGCATTGTCGTAAAGATCTAAACGGGCTCCAAAAACAGGTTCTTTGGTGTATTCGTTTATCACCATAATATCCATATTTACATCACATGGAGGCTCCACGGCAGTGATACCGTAGATATCATGCATTCCTTTTCCCCCTTTTCGGTTGGAGGACATAAACCCTGTTTCTGTTTCGGGGTTGTAGATAAACGCAAAGTCGTCTGCCTCACTATTGGCTCCATTTCCTAAGTTGATTGGCATTCCAAATCCACTGCCATTTGCTTCGGCTTTAAAGCCATCTAAACCACCAAGGCCAACCAAACCATTACTTGAGAAATATAAATCTCCGTTGGACGCCACATATGGGAAAACTTCTTTTCCTTCGGTGTTGATGTCATTACTTAGTCGTTCTGGAGTACCAAATCCATCTCCCGTTATGGCAACTTTATACAGGTCCGATTCTCCATTTCCACCAGGCATATCACTAGAGAAGTACAACGTATTTCCGTCAGGACTTAAAGCAGGGTGTCCAGTAGAATATTCGCTACTGTTAAATGGTAGAGAGAAAACACCTTTCCAAGCGCCATCTACCCATTCTGTATAGTAAAGATTAATTTGGTTGATTCCTTCTGCGCTTTTGTCGAATTTTCCATTTAGATAGTCGTTTCTGTCAAAGTACATTCGTTTCCCATCGGTTGTAACGGCCACACCACCTTCGTGGTATTTTGAGTTTACATCACCAGCAAGAAGATTGGCATTTTTTATAGTATTACCCACTTGTTTTGCTTTGTAGATATCTAGGAAAGGCTGTTCGTCCCAATGGTATTTTTTGCGAGCATCATTCCGTGCGGATGAGAAATAGAAGTCTTTTCCTATCAACAACCCTCCAAATTCGGAAGCATCGGTATTAATGTCCTCTAAATTTTTAGCTTCAAAGAGAGCAAATGCATCTTTCATTTGCGAAACCTCATTGGGATTGGCCATGTATTCTTTGGCACGTGAGTCGTTGGATGCCATGTTAGCAAATTTGTCCATCCAAGTATTGTAGTCGCTTAACTTACCATTCGCCTTTAAGACTTGGGCGTAGTTATAAACAACTTCGGGTTTAACCTTTCTTCCTTTTACCACCCGTTTATAATAAGTCTCGGCTTTTTTATTGTCGTTGATAAAATAATAACTATTGGCTAGTCTTTCAAACACATAGCGACCCGCTTTTCCTTGTTTAAGGAGTTTTTGATATGCAGCAGCTGCATCGGTGTAGGCAAGACGATCATATAGTTCGTCGGCTTTTTTAGTGTCTTTATTTTGCGCGGATCCAATCGTTACCGCAAATAAAAGTAGAAGTGTAATTAATTTTTTCATGATTCTATTAGTATACGATTAGAAATATAAAGGTGAACGTAATGACTTTTTGGTGAAGATAAGATCGAATGACAAGATCACTTCGTGCGAGGCGTTAGCCACAGTACTCAAATCACTTGTTACACTATCGTATGCATAACCTATTCTGAAATTAGGAGTAGCTTGGAAGCCAACCAATCCACTGAACGAATCGTCCAGGCGATAAGATGCACCTATTTCGAATTTCTCAAAGAACAAAGCGTTTAAGTTTCCATCATACGATAGGGGAGCATCGAAAGCCGATTTTACCATTACCGAAGGTTTTAATTTTACATTTTCTGAAACTTGGAATACATATCCAGCCGTTCCGAAGTAGTGCTTGGATTCGGATCCTATCTTAAGTCCATTTTCTTCGATATGAACAGAGTTTAGCAAGTTTGGCACTGAAACCCCTACATAGAAATTATCTCCGTAGAAAAATGCTCCTGCACCCACATTGGGGTAAACATTACTAATGTCTTGAGTAAAGAATGGGTCATTGGCGTCTTGCAATTCAAGGGTAGACAATCCTACATCGTGAAAAGTGGCTCCAGCTTTCACTCCTAAAGCCAGTTTTAGTTTATCCGAAACTTGAAGCGTATAAGAGTAGTCAATCATTACATTGGTCTCTTTCACTGGACCTAACTCATCCTTTATAGCCGAAAGTCCTAATCCCATCTTATCGGTGATAGGGCTGTGGCCAGAAAAAGTAATGGTTTCTGGCGCACCATCGAGTCCAGACCATTGTTGTCGATATAGTGCTGTTAGTGAAAGATTTTCTTTAATTCCAGCATAAGCCGGATTCACTACATTCATGTTATACATGTATTGAGTGTACTGAGGATCTTGTTGCGCTTTGGTACTTTGAAAGAAAAGTAAAGCGAAAAAGAAGGGTGTTATATATAGGTATTTCATTGTTGACATCTTTATAAATATATCGGTTAATTGCTTTCTCTGTTAATGTAAATCCATCCAGTAGCCTGAGGTCCATATACGGAATCAGGTTCTAAGAAATCAATAACATAATAGTAGGTTCCGGTTGGTAACTCATTTCCATCGTTATCCTGTCCTACCCACTCTTTAATGTAGTTAGATTTTTCAAAAACCAAAGTACCTAACCTGTTAAAGATTTGAATTTTAGGAATGCCACCAGTTCTATCGGCTAGGAATTCTAGATCTAAAGAATCATTCATACCTATGGAGCCATTGGGCGAAATCCCTTGTGTAATCACACAATTATCAACATCATATAGCGTTACCCCTACTACATTCTCTCCACTACATTCGCCTACGCTAGCAACTACACTGTACATCTGAGTTCCAAAAGTCCCAGGCGCAATTGTAATTTCTAAAGTACTATTGGTAGCTCCTGAAATAATGTCGTTATTTAGATACCATTGGTACGTTGCATTAGAATCACTTGCAGTAGCCGATAAAATTTGTAATTCATCTGGACAGGTTCTAAAATCATCCGTTACGGCAACCGTGATTGGGTCACTAATAAAAATATCAATACTGTCAGTTACCGTACAGGGTCCGACTGTAATTTCCAAATCATAAGTCCCCGTTGCATCTACAGTAATGGTAGGTGTTGTTTCACCAGTACTCCAGAGATATTGTATATCGTCCGTACCATCCGTAATAACAGGAATTATTTCGAAGGATCCTCCATCACATAAAATTTCATCAGCACCTAAATCCAGTTCTGGAAGTGTTGTGACATCAATTTGTGTGGTGTGTATTTCCTGACTGCAAGGGAGTGAGGTGACTACAACGGTATAAATACCTCCAATAGTTGGAGTATATATCGCTTCAGTAGAAACAACTGTTGCTCCTAATCTCCATTCATAGGTTACCTGTGCTAGATCGACAACTGGGTTTTGAGGTGTGGCATCTAGAGTTGGTAAGTTATCATTACTACAAAGATCAAATTGAGCTTGAACATTAACATCCAAGACTATAATTTCGTCCACGATTAAATCGAAATCCACATAGCTATAACAAGTTGGTTCACCAGCGGATTCTACTCTTACAAAAATTGTTTCTGGATTAGACACATTGATGTACGTGTCGGCAGGGTCAATTTCGTTTACGTCATTGTTGGCATCTTCTTCCGAAGTATGAAAAGAAACAACAAAATCTGAAGCATCTTGACCGTCCAATACTTCATCAATTACAGTAGTAAGATCGAATGTAGCATTTCCTGAGCCCGTTTCATCACATAAGCTCAAGTCTTCAGGGGCTACTATTTGAGGTTGCGTATTTTCTAAAGTCAATGTAATATCATCAATAGCGAGGTCGTTACCACAGCCTCCAATCGAGTTATTAATAAGGACCAATTGAATATCTGTGTTGACTCCAGTATTAAAGTCAATAAAGAACTCTTGCCAGTTCGCTTCTGGACCATTGTCAATATCTCCAGTATTGGTTTCTTGGATTAATACTCCTGAAGGATCTTCAATTCTGAAAATTACATTGGATGGAATTCCAGTTCCTCCGCAAATTCCAGTATCCGTATCGTATACTGTAGTAATCCATGAACTAAATTGATAGTCGGTATTGGTGTTTAAGGTAATTGTCCTTCTGTAGAACTCCCCCACTGTTACATCCGCGTTTACAAATAAGGCACGTCCGTCAACGTCCCCTTCTGTATGATCTTCCATATCAGGATGCCATCCGTCATTAAGTCCAGTGGCCGTATTAGATAGCACATACTCACCATCATCTAATTGACCCACACCATCCCAACATAAGTAGGTAGTTGTAGCGTCTCCAAGACCACATTCGAGTCCAGTACCAGTTCCAAAGTTTTCTTCAAAATCGATAATAGAACAAACGGGTGTACAATCACCCGTAAAAGTAATAGTAACTTCATCTTCACCCGGCGTGTCACATTCTGTTCCGTCTACTTCAACGCGATAGTCACCACTTTCAGTTACGATTAGAAATTCTGCGGTTTCTCCTGTTAATATAACATCATTTTGAAACCACTGATAAGTTTCTAGTGGTCCTGTTGGAGTTGTTGATAGCGTTAGGCTATCTACACCACATATCTCTTGGTCACCTCCATTAATTTCAATGGCACATTCATCTAGAATGGTACAATCTGTAGAGCCGGCTCCAGAATCTCCAAAGTTGGTTTGCTGCAAACTTATAAAACCTGGATCTTGACTAAAGTTCGTAATTAAGAGGATATATATCTCACCATTTAAGGCGTTAGTTATGCTGAAGTTTTCAACGGATGCTGTAGAATAGCTACAATCTACTGAAGTGGTTGGGTTTAAATTTCCACATCCATCTGCTACAGAATCGAAGGGTCCCCATGCAATAAAGTCTACATCTAGTTCAGTACCGGTTGGGTTGCCATCAGTATCAAAGGAAGTGTTTTGTATGATTTCAAAATCTAAATTTCCAGGCTCATCAATTCTTAGGAAGAACCAAGATGGATTAGGTTGGGTCGCTAAACACTCATAATCAATACCTGCGGGTGAAGGGGTTCCACTCGAATCATTTTCAAAAATTAATCCATCCTGCGAACAAAAGGGATCGGCTTCTAGACATTGAGTTGGCGCTATTACAGTTGTAACACAAATGTCAAAGGTACTATCTTGCCCCGCTGTTCCTGTCCAACTATAAACTCTCACGGTATAGGTGTTTCCTATTGTAAGACCGCTGGCGACGCTCTGATTTGGATCACTGCAATACAATTCAGTGAGAGTTGCACAATCATCGCCTTCGGAAACAGCATGATAAAGATCTGTAGTACTTCCAGCGACATTGTTTAGTGAGATAACATGATTTGAAGCCGTAGCGACAAACTGATACCAAACATCATCATCTGCAGTCCCCCCGCAGCCATTTGCGTCAGGAGATTCTGTTGCATTTTCAATAGTGCCAGAAGAGAAAAGGGTGCATTGGTCATCTGCATTTACATCGAGCATAATCGCAGCATCACATTCGTCATTTACAGGAGCTTGAGCCTGCATGGACAATGAACAAAAAGAGATAAGCAAATACGCAAATAAAAATAGTGAACGTTTACAATACCGAATGGTATTGCAAAGGAGTAGAGGTGTATTCATTTTTTGGTTTTTGGTTTTTGGTTTCACTAAAATATAGAAAATTGACCACAGTGGATAGATTCCTACATATTTTAGATAAAATGTGAGGTTTTTATGATAAAATGATATTTTCCTTGTTAATAGCTTATTTAATAGAAAATATACCATAAACGGGAAAGTGATCGCTAAATCCACCTAAGTATTTTTTTCCAGCATAGGTTCTAAAAGGAAGTCCTTTATACCTTCCTTTATATTCTTGGATGGTCTCTGGATTAAATATTGCAGCTTCTTTAAATTGAAATGAATTGTCTCCGCCTTGCAAGAAATTGTGAGAGATAATCACCTGGTCAAATAAGTGCCAGACGTCTTTATAGCTCAAGGTCCCTTCTGCATGCGTTAGTAAAATTTCCATAGGGTTGTACAATCCGGTCGCAACCAGGGCCCTCACGCTCTCACTTTTTGGATCGTCGTTAAAATCACCCATCACGATGAGACGAGCTTCGGGATCTTTGTTTAGGATGTTTTCTAATATGGATATGTTCTTTTTGGCGGCGGCCATACGTTTGTATGCGGTTAGTTCAGTTCCTTTTCTCCTAGATGGCCAATGATTGACTAAAATGTGAACCTCATTTCCTTCCAGTTTACCATGAACATGAAGAATATCTCTAGTGTAATCACGTTGTCCTTCTTCATTAAAAAGGTGAAGTTGATGAGCTTCGCTATGTAGTACTTCAAACCTATCTTTTCTGTACAACAAGGCTACATCAATGCCGCGCTCATCTGGGGAGTCATAATGTACAAAGTCATAACTTTTTTTTGTAAGAAATTTAGAGTTTACCAAATCTTGAAGCACTGTCGCATTTTCAACTTCGGCGAGGCCCAATAAAACAGGGGCATACCCAATCTCCTTATATCCAATATTGGAAATAACACGCCCTACTTTTTTCAATTTTTTTCGATAGCGTTTCTCTGTCCAATTTTTTTCAGTATCGGGAGTGAAATCATCATCGAGAGTGTTTGGATCGTCTATAGTATCGAATAAATTTTCAATGTTATAGAAACCAATGGCATATAAGTTTTTTTCTTCGTCAGCGTGTTGCCCCATACTAATATTTTGACCCTAAATTACGAAAAAGACCAAGAAACTCTTTCGTACCTTTGCGTAATTAGAAGAAAGTATGCTTGATAAACAAGAAATAGAGTACGAAAAAACAGTTCTCATTGGTGTTATAACTAGATCTCAGGATGAAGAGAAGTCAAAGGAATATTTAGATGAACTTGAGTTTTTAGCTTACACGGCGGGTGGGGAAGTGCTGAAACGTTTCGTACAGAAAATGGATGCGCCAAACCCTAAGACATTTATGGGGACGGGTAAGATGGAAGAGGTCCGTCAATTTGTTGATGCGAATAACATTGGTACGGCAATCTTTGATGATGAGTTATCTCCTGCTCAGCAAAAGAATATAGAGCGAATCCTAGAATGCAAGATCATAGATAGAACCAATCTCATTTTAGATATTTTCGCCCAAAGAGCTCAGACAAGTTACGCAAGAACTCAGGTGGAATTAGCACAGTATGAATACCTACTCCCTCGGCTAGCGGGAATGTGGACTCACTTGGAAAGGCAACGAGGTGGAATTGGAATGAGAGGGCCTGGAGAAACGGAAATAGAAACGGATCGTCGTATAGTGAGAGATCGTATTTCCTTATTAAAGAAAAAACTGGTCACTATTGATAAACAAATGGCGGTACAACGCGGAAATCGAGGAGCGTTAGTTAGAGTGGCTTTAGTGGGATATACCAATGTAGGGAAGTCCACGTTAATGAATGTGATTAGTAAAAGCGAAGTGTTTGCGGAGAATAAGCTGTTCGCAACGTTGGATACTACTGTAAGGAAGGTGGTCATCGGCAACCTCCCATTCTTGTTAAGTGACACGGTTGGATTTATAAGAAAACTACCCACACAGTTAGTAGAATCATTTAAAAGCACGCTCGATGAGGTTCGAGAGGCGGATATGTTACTTCATGTGGTTGACATTTCTCACCCTTCTTTTGAAGATCACATTGCTTCTGTGAACGCAATTCTTGACGAGATTGATGGTACAGACAAGCCCATGTTTATGGTGTTTAATAAGATCGATGCCTATAATCCAGAGGTCATTGATGAGGATGATTTGGTCACTGAAAGGACTAAGGCTCATTATACGCTGGAGGACTGGAAACAGACTTATATGAACACTGAAAATAGTGATGCTATTTTTATTTCGGCAATTAATAAAGGAAATTTAGCAGAATTTCGAAAAGTAGTTTATGAAAAAGTTAGAGAGATCCATGTGACTCGGTTTCCTTACAATAACTTTCTGTATCCTGAATATCTTCCGGAATAGACATAATCTGTATACGGATAAAAAAAGGAGCGACAACGTCGCTCCTTTTTTTATCCGTATACAGGGATGAATATTAGAAATTATAATTCAATCCAAACAGCCAATAACTCTGTAATTCATTGTCTACATTATCAAAGGTCGGAACTGGAACGGTAGGCGTTATTGTTCCATCGTAATTTGCTAAAGCAGCACCAAGAGCTTCTTGCTTATTGCCTCTCAATCCAAATTCGAATCCTACACCTATATTTTCCCAAAGCGTATATCCAAGACTATTTACCCAGGTCCAGTTGGAAAGATCGGAGCTTTTATAACTATGGAATGCAGATAAATTTGACTTAAAGTTCAGCTTTCCAAAGCTTCGAGTGTAGTCCACCAAAACTTTAGCTCCAAGAGAAGAATCGAAAGCCACATCATTGTCACTAAAGACAAAATTATAGTTAAGAGGGTGCACTACAACAACAAGATTTTCTAGTGGTGTCCAAGTTGCTCCAATACCAAGATCTAAGTAGCCAGGATCATTGAAGTTATTCAATAAGGTTGTTCTATATTCTCCTAAAGCGGAAGCAGCTAAGTTTTTGGCAATATTTCTACCGTAAAGAGAACTAATATTAAATACATCGGTAGCTTCTTTGAAAGAGTCATCATCCGTTGGGTCATCCTCATCATCAAATTTTACCCAAGTAAGATTTACATTCAAAGAATTTCTCCAAAAGTATTTTTCTTGTTTAAGATTTGCAAAGGCATTAGTCGTAATACCTATATTTCCCGAGGATACATTGGGTGTTCCTTGAGAGTACCAATTATTAAAACCAGAAAGACTTGCGCCGACCGTTCCAAAAGCGCCATATTTCCAACCAGGAAGGGCTGCTATTTGTGCTTCCAGTCCGTTTACTCGCCCTTGAATAGCGGCAATGGAATCTTTCTTTTTTGCTATCTGGGCCTTAAACTCCCCTTCAGTTTGCGCTAAAATTGTACCGCTAACCATAATAAGAGTCATTAATAACCAAAGTTTTTTCATCGTATAAATGTTTTTGAATGTGTTGCAAAATTACCAATTATTCCTTGGCTCATAAAAAAAGCATCCTTTTTTAGGATGCACTTTCGATTAATTAATGGGAAAAATCGGCAAACTACCTCTTTTTTTTGAATAGAGGAACAGCGGAGCATGCTTCACCATACATAATGCTCTTGGCAAGGGGATGAAGTCTTTGAGCTAATAATATATAGGCATTTTCAGGAACGGGTTTGTTAGCACATCCTTTTATAATAACGGCTTTGTTTTTATATGTCGAAAGGTCCATTGCCTCGATAATTTCGGCATACAATATCGTTTCCAGATGATCTAAAGTACCAATAACTGTTTTAGAGGCAGATTCTGCTAGTTGTAAGGAAACCAATAAAAAGGCCCAACCTGGAATAATGGCGTCAGCACTACATTGAATAGCCACAAAGCTGTCTTTATATTGTTGCCAGTTATGAGCAGCTACTTTAGCTCGAAACTCCTTCTCTCGAAGAATAAGACCTTCATATAGCCAGGGAGCGATATCGAGAACAACCCGATTTCCTTCAGGGTATATTGCCTCTAGATCTATGGTCTCCAAGGAACTATTGGCGACCCTATTTACAATGTCATCTGCCATGGCTTAGTGGTCTATAAAGATTTTAGCTTCTAATTTCATATCTGCAAAATTTGAGGTAATCACACTCTCACAATAGCTGTCCGTCACGTTCGTTATGGTAACAGTCAAGCTATCCGAAGGTTTATGCGGATACTTGTCCTCACCTTTTAATATCTTTCTGTTAAAAAGCACATAGGTGCAATCGTCTAACCAACTTACACGGTATTGAACTTCACTCGAATCCAAAGAGCTAGTTTCTATTTGATAAGAACCTTTTCTTTCTAGATAGGTGTAATGCCCCTCATAATCAGGTAAAGGGATGGGTATGTTGAATTTACCCTCCCGCACAATATCACAGGCCAATTGACCATCTCTATTTGGGAACGACAGGAAAATAATAAGAAGTATAAGGAGCTTCATGTTTTTCTATAACATTCCTAATTCTAATTTTGCTTCCTCACTCATTAGATCTTGAGTCCATGGTGGATCAAAAGTAATTTCAACTTCTGCATCCTTAACAAGCTTTATGCTTTTTACCTTATCCTCTACTTCTACTGGGAGGGTTTCTGCTACGGGACAATTTGGCGTAGTTAGCGTCATTAAGATCTTGACTTCTTGATCCTCATTAACTAAGACATCATAAATTAACCCCAGTTCATAGATGTCAACAGGGATTTCAGGATCGAAAATCGTCTTTAATACTTTTACTATTTTTTCACCTAATTCTGTGGTGTCTATTTCAGTAGTACTCATACTTAACTTTTTAATTGTGCGGCATAGGCAGCACCGTATAATTTCATTTGTTTAATCATGGAAACTAAACCATTCGCTCGAGTGGGAGACAAGTGTTCTTTGAGACCAATTTTATCAATAAAGTCCATATTGGCAGCAACGATTGCTTCTGGTGTTTGATGAGAGAAAGCACGCACCAAAACAGCTACAATGCCTTTCGTGATAATAGCATCGCTATCCGCTGTAAATATTACTTTTCCATTTTCTAAGGCCGAATGTAGCCAGACTTTACTTTGGCACCCCTTTATTAGTTTGTCATCACTTTTTAGTGCTTCGTTAATTAATGGCAGGGATTTACCAAG
>JAHZIZ010000028.1 GCA_022601215.1 Bacteroidota bacterium | reverse complement strand
TATTAATGGCATCTATAGTTTCTTGACGACTCACTTTCACAATAGCCTGCGCCGTTGCCGTTCGTAACGTATTACTTTTATGGGTAATGTCTACCATCTGTTTAGCTGTTTATTTTCCATTGGTGTGATTGATCTTCAAAAATTTCCTTGCCAAAAACTGGAGCTTCTGCTTTCATAGTTTCTACCACGTATTCTAATGCTTTGAACACCTCTTTTCGTCTGGGTGAAGACACAAATACGAAAAGGCAAATTTCCCCAGACTTCACCATTCCTAAGCTATGATAAATGTGCATACATGTGAGATTGAATTTTTTAAATGTTGTCTCTCTTATTTCGTGGAATTTCTTATTGGCCATTTCTTCATAAGCCGAATAATCTATAGCAACAACTTCATTACCATCAATCATATCTGCACGCACTTGACCCAAGAAAATATTGTGCGCTCCAATACGGGTCTTCGATTGATGTTTCGCAATCGATTGGGCTATAAAACTAGATGAAATAGGTCCATCTCTAAAAACGTTCTTATAGGTTGTTTTCATAATTATATCTTTGTAGTGACGCTCTTTTGAAAGCAGAAACGCCTCCTTTTAAACTGTAACAATCTGTAATACCATGCTCCTGTAACATAGCCACTGCCTGTTTGCTTCGGGCACCAGATTTACAGAAAACAATCACTCTTTTTTCTTTGGAAATAGTTTTAATTTGATTCATTAAATTTTCTAACGGAATCTCTAACAGACATTCCATATGTATTCTAGGCTGCTCGTGTAATTCGCGTACATCAATATATTGAACGTATTCTTCTGAATTATTTTCCAATGATACTTCCGAAACGGGAGACGTACAGTAAAATAAAGGCTCTACAATTTCGAAATTATGTCCACGTAATTTAACCTTATCAATCTCTAGCTGATTACGACCAACGTTGATCGTATGTGACTGATTATTAAGTGCATTGAAGCAATATAATTTTCCTGAAAGAAGCTCACCCATATCTAGGATTATCTTAAGGACTTCATTCGCTTGCAGCGTACCTATGATACCTGGCAATACTCCTAAAACACCTACCTCAGAACAATTAGGTACGGATCCTTCTTTCGGTGGAATTGGAAAAACACAACGATAGCTTGGCCCATCCTTATAATTAAAAACACTCACCTGTCCTTCAAATTTATAAATAGCTCCATAAACTAATGGTTTTTCTAAAATAACTGCAGCATCGTTGATAAGATAGCGACTGGCAAAATTATCTGTAGCATCTACAATGATATCATAAGGTATTACTATGTTAGCAATATTCTCGGGATTCATTTTTTGACGATACGATTTGATCTTGATTGTAGGGTTCAAATTTGATAATATTTCCTTTGCTACCTCCGCCTTATTTCTACCAATCGATGTCGTTCCAAACAATACTTGGCGCTGTAAATTAGATTCCTCGACCACATCAAAATCGACAATCCCAATAGTACCTACACCCGCCGCAGTTAAATATTGTAGTATAGGGCTCCCCAAGCCTCCAGCACCAATCACTAGCACCTTCGAAGCACCAATTTTTTCCTGGCCCTCTGCGCCAACCTCCTTTAAACTAATATGTCTACTATATCTACTCATAGCTGTTTCTCTAGTCATTAACCTCCAGCAAAAGGCGGTAAAATTGCGATCTCTTGTCCTGTAATCATAGTAGCGTCAGAAACCAATTCATGATTCTGAGCCATTCGAAAATCTTTGTTTCTAAGGTCTGGATATTTATCCAATACTAGTTCTTTTATTTCTCCAATTTTTTTAATTGACACGTTAAGTTGTTCAGAACTACATCCTGTAATTTCTGCCAACATACCAAAGTACTTTATTTCAACTAGCATCATTTATTTCATTTAAGTCCATAGGACTATTTATATTTTTCACACTGATCGACTGCGCATCATTAAGATGTAAATAGCTAACATTTGGCAATACATCCATTAGACGCATCATTCTTCTTTCACCAGACTGTAACAACGACTCACACGTCTTATAACAACACTTATCATACAATGCCACCAATGGCATAACAGTGTCGTTGGCTCTACATACGACCGCATCAAGATCTCTGTGGTGAGCACTTAATAATTCCTCCAATACATCCGAAGTAATTAGCGGAATGTCACAGCTCAATACGAAATTGAGCTCCGTTTTACTCTCTTTTAAACCACTATACATACCAGACAAGGGCCCTGCCTCAGACATACAGTCTTCCACGCGTTTGTAACCGAACCTATCAAATTTTGCATAATCACTAACAATGATGATTTCATCAACCATAGTAGAAAGAGCATCAATGCTGTATTGAATAAATGGTTTATTATTCCAAAGAACAAACGCCTTATCGGTGCCCATTCGGGTACTTTTACCACCGGCAAGCACAATTCCTGTTATTTTTTCTCTATGTTGCATTATATGAAAATCAGTTTTATCGAGGCCGCAACTAAAACAATTGTAAGCATGTATCGCACTCCTTTATTAGTCATTTTTTTACTACCAAAATAACTTCCTAACAACCCACCCAATACAGCTAGAGCAACCATTAAATAGGACTGATCATTCAAAACAAGGCCATTTGTAAATTGTCCCGCTAAACCGGCAGCAGAATTTACCCAAATAAAAAGAGCCGATACTGCCGCGGCTTCTTTCATTTTACCCCAATGTAGTAACAGAATTACCGGACTTAAAATAATTCCGCCTCCTATTCCTATTAGGCCGGAAAAAAAACCAATACAACCCCCTATCAATAGGCATTGCCAAATTTTCGCCTGGCGTATCACCTCATTTTCTTTACCAAAAACATTGAGCATTTTCAGTATTGCGAAAATCAATAGTACGCCTAAGATAATTTTATAAATATTAGTTTCCACCTCAATAGTACCTCCCAGGTATGCCATTGGGATAGAAGCTATAGCAAAACTCGCAAAGAGTCTTTTATTAAAGTAACCTTCTCTATAATAAAAATAAAATGCGGTTCCTGCTACAAATAAATTTAAAAGCAGCGCTGTAGGCTTCATCGTTTCTGGAGCCACAGAAAACAACGCCATTAAGGCTAAATAACCACTAGCACCACCATGTCCAACACCTGCATATAAAAATGCTATGAATGGCAGGATACAAAGGAAGACCCAAAAATATGGAATGTCAGAAATCATATTTGGTCTAAAGCTTTTAATTGCTCATCTAAAAACGCCCAGCAATTTTTATTAATAGTTTCAAAAGCCTCGATCAATTTCTTTCCATAAGGAGTTATTACGGTACCTCCACCTTTTTCTCCTCCGATTGTTTTTGTTACAACCGCCTCTTTTGCAGATTTATTTACGGCATCCATTAAATTCCATGCTTTTTTATAAGACATCCCAATAGATTTGGCTGCCTTTGATAAAGATCCTTCCGCATCAATAGCTTTAAGTAATTTCAATCTTCCTTCACCGATTAAAACCTTATCTCCAGATTCAATCCATATCCTACTTCTAATTCTATAATCACTCATAATCACATACTATTTAGTGGGTAATACAATTGTTTTCACATGTTGGTCTTTACTTATATGTTTGGTGCCTTCTGGCAAGAATACCAAGGCATTTGCCTCACCAAACGTACGTAACATAGCGGAACTCTGACCACCTAAAACTTCAACTCCGCCATCAACAATTTTAGCTTTTAAAAACTGTGCTCGATCTCCTTTTACCGTATAATCAGATACCAAAGGCATTGAAATGCTAAGTAAATTTGTATTAATCGCTCCTTCCATTTTCTTTAAATGAGAATACACATACATATAAAAGCAGCTGAGCGCAGCTGCGGGATTTCCTGGAAGTCCAAAGATGGAAGCGCTACCTTTTTTTCCGAAGAACAAAGGTTTACCTGGCTTTTGCTTCACTTTGTAAAAGATCTCTTCTACCTTTAAATCATTTAGTGCTTTTCCAACAAAATCATAATCTCCTACAGAAACACCCCCGGTTACAATAGTTAGATCATAGTTCTCTATGGTATCCTTTAATGTCTTTTTTGTACACTGATAATCGTCTTTCACAGTTAGTACGGAAACTGATTTATACCCTAATTCTCTGAGCACTGCTGCCAACATTGCGCCATTAGATTCATAAATTTCCCCAAAAGAAAGTGGGTTACCAGGAATCACAAGTTCATTGCCCGTCACCACAATCGCAATAGATGGCTTTTCATAGACTGTAATCGCTGTAACCCCTAAACTAGCTAGAAAACCAATATGAGCACCCTTTATCGTAGTTCCTTTGGTTAAGGCGATATCATCTATCTTTATTTGTTCCGCCTTAGGTCTGATATTCAGGTTTGTTTGTAGAGCTCCTTCAATAGTAATTAGACCTCCTTTAACAATAACTTTCTCCTGCATAATTACAGTATTAGCCGTATCTGGTACGGCTGCTCCCGTAAATATTCGTACGGCCTCCCCTGTATTTAATTTTAGGTTACTGTTATCACCTGCTTTTACTTCCCCTACCAAACGATACGTGCTAGTATCTCCTACATGTAAGGCATATCCATCCATGGCAGATTGTCTAAATGGCGGCATGTCGATTTTGGAGATTACATTCTCAGCCAAGACGTAATCCGATGCATCGTGAAGCGAAACTTCTACGCTCTTGTTATTGATTGAACAATGTGACATAACTAACTTTTGAGCCGTACTAACATCTATCATATACACATAGAATTTTCAAGTTTAGTAAAGGCATAAGACTCACATTGCTCTAAGGTCTCCATCACATCATTAATAGTAGTTCTTGGGTTGATTAAACACATCCTAAGAACCACTTGTTTATTTAGAATTGTGGTGGCAAGTATAGCTTCTCTTGACAAAGTAACCTGTTCAGCAATATGCTGATTTAATGTATCTATATCTTTCTCAACTAATTGCATTGCTATTGGGTTATACCTAAAATTGATCACAGCAAGTGAAGCCGACGATACAATCTCCCAATGTGGGCTTTCTCTTAGTATTTTTTCTACTTTTTCAGCCAATTTGATATTATACGTTACTGCTTTCGAAAAAGCGTCTAAGCCAAAACTCTTCATAGACATATATAATTTTAACGCTCTAAATCTACGTGTGAGCTGCATACCCATATCATAAAAATTAATTTCAGATTCATTCCCTTCTATATCCCGCAGGTATTCAGGCTTTTCAGTAAAAGTATTCCCTAACCATTTATGATTTCTAACTAACAAACACCCCATCTCATAGGGTTGATAAAACCACTTATGAGGATCTGCTGTGATAGAGTCTGCTTTCTGAATCCCATGCAATAACTTTTTTCCTTGCTTTGATAAAATGGCAGCACCACCATAAGCAGCATCCACATGAAACCAAACGTTTTCATCTTTACAAACCGTCGAAATATCTAATAGTGGATCAACGGTCCCTGTATTGGTAGTTCCGGCCGAAGCAATCACACAAAACGGAACAAAACCTTCCAAACGGTCTCTAGCGATTGCATTCTTTAATTTATTAACTGAAAATTTAAATTCGCTATCGGTCGGAATGATTCTAATTTGATTTTTTTTAAAGCCCATGATTCGGATCGCCTTTACATTTGAAGAATGCGCCTGATCTGACAAATAAATACGGGCTTTGGAGAAATCTTCACCACATTTCTGGTTTCTAGCGGTAACTAAAGCCGTAAGATTTGCCACAGATCCACCGCTTGTGAACAAACCTCCTCCTTTTTTGGCAGGTAGTCCAAACATTTTGAGTAACCAATTAATTGTAACAATTTCTAATTCTGAAGCCGCTGGAGAGGCATTCCACCCTCCCGAAAAAGTATTAAAACCAGTTGCGAGGGTATCTGCCATTACACTTACAAAATTACTTGGACCGGGTACAAAGGCATATGATTTAGGATGTGTTACAAGATTAGTATTGGTAAAAACATTGTCCATCACAAAGTCAAAGACCTCATCTATGTTTGAAGGTTCTTTAGGTGCCTCTTCTAAAAAAAGAGAATCCATCTCTTTTCTTGTTCCTAATGCCACAGGTTTTTTATCTGGCAACGAGACAAAGTGTTTAACCAGTTCATTAACTATACGGTGCCCAAAACGGGTCATCTCTTTCTCCGTAAGGGTCAAATCATGAATCATAATCAATTATATATCAATGCGTTATTTCTTTACAAATATAACGCATAAAAAATAAAGTGAAAGATGACATTTGTCATCTTTCTATTCTACAGGTTCAACGAAATTTGTTCAAGTATTAATCAAACAATCGCAACTCTCACAAATAGCGTAGAATAGTTTGACATCTCTAAAGGAAGCAACCATGCCAATAAAAAGTTACTTAGCTCATGCCTTCACAGGAAAAAAAGAAGAACTACTCGGAGCTTTACAAAAGATCAATCAGTGTGAAGTAGTACCTGCCAAGAATGAAGATGTCATAGTCTTAGTAACTGACACATCGAATGAAATCGAAGAGGAAACATTAAAGGAAAGAATTGAAGCTATCGATAGTCTCAAAATATTGTCTTTGGTCTCTGGTTTTAACCCACCACAAAACTGATATCTCTATGATAAAATCTGACACAAATAGAAGAAGCTTTATTAAGAAAATGGCTATGCTCTCTGCAATGACAGCAGCCGCCTCTATGTTTCCTGGAATTTTGTTTGCTACTGAACAAGAAAAAGGAATACCAAAAGACGCAAATCTAGATTGGAAAAAAGGACCGTGTAGGTTTTGTGGGGTTGGATGTGGCGTACTCGTAGGAACTGAAAATGGTAAGGCTGTTGCCGTAAAAGGAGACCCCAATTGCTCTGTTAATAAAGGACTATTATGTGTAAAAGGATATCATCAAATAATGTGTATTCAATCAAAGGATAGACTTACTCATGCCCTCGTCAAGAAAAATGGTCGCTATGAGAAAACTCCCCTCAGTGAAGCGCTGGACCTTGTAGCAAATAAAATGAAAGAGACCATCCAGGTTCATGGGAAAGATGCGGTGGCTATGTACACTTCTGGTCAATCAACAATACCTGAAGGGTATGTCGCATCTAAACTAATGAAAGGAGCGATTGGCACGAACAACCTCGATTGCAATGCACGTCTCTGCATGGCAAGCGCAGTAGCTGGATTTTTAACAACGTTTGGAGCGGATGAACCTATGGGTTGTTATGAAGATATCGATCACGCAGATTATTTTATCACCTGGGGTAATAACATGGCTGAAATGCACCCTGTACTTTTTTCAAGAATGCTCGAGCAAAAGACAAGAAGAGGTGCCAAAATCATTGATTTCGCTACAAGAACAACGCGTTCTAGTACAGCATCTGATAGATCAATCCTATTTGAACCACAAACAGATCTTGCCATAGCTAATGCTATTTGTTATGAGATTATAAAAAATGGATGGGTTAATAAAACCTTTATTGAGAAGCACTGCAACTTTAGTAAAGGAATTACAAATATGGGTTATGGACTTGAGGATCATTATAAATTTAGTGATAAACCAGAAAAAATAGATTTTGAATCCTACAAGGAATTCTTAAAAGATTACAGTCCTGAAAAGGTTTCAAAATACTCAAAAGTATCCGTTAAAGACATTAAATACTTAGCGGCCATATACGGCGACCCTAACAAAAAGGTTGTTTCCTATTGGTGCATGGGTATGAACCAGCATACTAGAGGTACTTGGATGAACAATCTTCTATATAATATTCATCTCTTAACTGGGAAAATTTCACAACCTGGAAATGGACCTTTTTCATTAACTGGACAACCATCCGCATGCGGAACTGCACGTGAAGTAGGTACGTTCACTCACAAGCTCCCGAAAGGGGTGGTGACGAATGAAAAGCATCGACGACTTGCGGCTAAAATTTGGAAAGTTCCTTACGAACAAATACCTTCTAAACCGACGTATCATGCCACCGAAATGTTTAGAGCAGTAGATCGTGGAGATATTAAATTTATTTGGACACAGGCTACAAACCCGTTGGTATCATTACCCAAAACAAGCCGTTATCGTGCTGGAATTGAACAGGAATCCTGTTTTGTGGTGGTTTCAGATGTATTTCCAAGACAGACTTCGGATGTAGCAGATGTTATATTACCCGCTTCTTGGCATATTGAAAAAAGCGGATTGTACGGTAATTCCGAGCGGAGAACACAGCACTGGGATAAAATGGTGGAAGCTCCAGGAGAAGCAACACCAGATGCATGGATGTTTATTGAAGTTGCAAAACGATTAGGTTTTGGTGAATTGTTTCCATATTCCAAAGAAAATCATGTAGAAGAAATCTACAACGAATATAGACAATTTCATGAAGGGGCTAAACATGGTATGGCTCCATTAGAAGTTCTTAAAAAAGAATCTGGAGCTATCTGGCCCTATGTAAATGGAAAATCAACACAATGGCGATTCAATGCAAAATATGATCCGGCTTGTACCAATGGTGAAGATTTTCACTTTTACGGAAAGCCAGATGGAAAAGCAGTGATATGGCAACGTCCGTTTGAAGAAGCTCCTGAAAAGCCCAATAAAGAGTATCCATTTTGGTTGAATACTGGACGTGTTATTGAGCACTGGCACACAGGTTCGATGACACGCAGAATACCCGTATTACACCAAGCAATGCCCAATGCGTATGTAGAATTTCATCCTGATGATGCAAAAGCCCTTGGGATTAGAAATGGAGAAAATATAAAAGTTAGTTCTAGAAGAGGTTCATGTGTACTACCCGCTTCTATCAACGAAAGAGGTTTGCCTACCAAAGGGCAGATATTCGTGCCCTTTTTTGATGAAAATATGCTTATCAATGATGTAACCCTTGACGCTTTCTGTCCTATTTCTAAAGAACCGGACTACAAAAAGTGTGCTGTTAAAGTAGAAAAAGTATAGCCATGAAAAAGCGAATTGGAATCATATCATTTTTCGTTGTCATTTTTATAGCGTTTATCGTTATTTGGAATTATAGTTATCAACAGCGGTTTGAAGAGGCATACATTCCAATCATCGTAACTCCAACGGGAAATTTTATTCCATCTGAAAGTGGTATGTTTAGGCGGTTCGACGATGGAGGCTTAGACTATTCCAATATGCCTGTTGATGAAAACCATCAACGCACACTAAAAGAATACTATGATAACAGAGCCTATCATGGGGCACCACCAAGTATACCTCACCCAGTCACAATAGAGCTAAGTATTGGTGGGAATACTTGTATCCAGTGTCATAAGAATGGTGGATTTGTAGAAAAATTTAATGCCTATACACCCATAACTCCGCATCCAGAAATGGTCAACTGTAGGCAATGTCATGTAACAAAAAACACAAAAAGTACATTTAAAGAATTTGCTTTCGCAAAACCGAAGCCACCCTTAGTAGGGAAAGGTGCAAACAATGCGATGCAAGGCAGCCCACCCATGATACCTCATCAATTACAGATGAGGGAAAGCTGTATCGCCTGTCATGCAGGACCCAGCGCGCCCAAAGAAATAAAAGTGACACATCCAGAACGCGTTAATTGTAGGCAATGTCATTTACCCAAAAACAATGAAACGCTTAAACACATTGATGTAAGTACTTTTTTAAGACAATTTGACTCACTAAATGAAAAATAGAAACCAATCATACTTCATTGTATTGCTTTTCTTAGCAACACTATTCTCTTGTAAAGACGAAGGAGAATATCATGCAATAACTGAAAAAATAGAAGCAGAACAAAAGCCCTATCATGGCCCACTTACCTCCGAAGACTTATTAGCCGATACAGCGCTTATAAAAATTACGGAAGGGGAACACACTTTTTTAATCCCTGAACGTAAAGGTCAAATAAAATCTTATGCGTGTATTGAGTGTCATAGCAAACCACTTGCTCAAATGAGTGACTTGGCTGGTAAGAAGGCCCATTGGGATGTAAAACTAAATCATGCAAATAGTGAAACTATGAATTGTGTTACATGCCATAACGGAAATAACATGAATCATCTAAAAACATTGACTGGATTGGAGGTAGATTTTAATATAAGTTACAAGCTCTGCGCGCAATGCCACTCCAATCAATTTGAAGATTGGAAAGGAGGTGCTCATGGTAAAAAAGTGGCTGGATGGCCACCACCAAGAGCCTCAATGACGTGCGTAAATTGTCACAACCCACATAGCCCAAGTTTTGAATCAAAATGGCCAGCGGTACTTAATACGCAGAAGACTATGGAGCGCAAAGAAGGTTTAGATCATTAAAATTAAAGGTATGAGTGATAACAAAAAATGGTACTCTTTGGACCTCGGTCTAAAAAACAAAAAAGATGCAACCAGTGGTTGTGGTTGCGGAAAGTCCAAAGAAAGTTGTGAAAGTAAAAAAGACAGCCTTTACGTGGATGAGTATTATGAAGCAGCAATCAATGCCTCTATAGGAGAAGAACGACACAAAGACGGGTTCGAACAAGTGTTTGATGTCAAAATGGATAGAAGAACCGCCTTTAAAAAACTGACGGCAAGCCTTCTAATTGGAGCTGGTGCCATTAGCACCTCATGCAGCGTAACAACAGGAGATGATGCTAAGGAAAAAGCACAAATCGACTGGGAAGAACAGTTCAAAGGTAATTATAAGTTAATGACTGATGACGAGAAAAAGAATACTGTAGATAGACTAATGAGGTCTTATGAACTTCGAACTGGTAAACCTATTAACATGTCTTCAAAAAATGCCGATAAGCATGTTCTTTTTGGTTATGCTTTCAATATTTCTAAATGTCAAGGATATATGGACTGTGTAAGCGCCTGTGTAGCGGAAAACAATCAAGATAGAAAATCTCAAATGCAATATATCCGTATCCATGAAATGAAGGATGGAAAAGGGTTCAATTTTAACGAAGCAGACGATAATTACTATCATGAGGTTCCTGCTGAAGGTCATTTCTATATGGGAACCCAGTGCTTTCACTGCGATAACCCACCTTGTGTGGATGTATGTCCTGTTCAAGCAACTTGGAAAGAGGAAGATGGTCTCGTTGTTATAGACTATGATTGGTGTGTAGGCTGTCGTTATTGTATGGCCGCCTGCCCGTATGACGGAAGAAGATTTAACTGGAGTAAACCAGAAGTTCCAGAAAATGAAGTGAACAAAAATCAACATTATTTGGGTAATAGAATGCGTAAAAAAGGAGTGATGGAAAAATGCACCTTTTGTGTTCAAC
>JAHZIZ010000252.1 GCA_022601215.1 Bacteroidota bacterium | reverse complement strand
TATACAAATAGCCATTATTAAAGCTCAATAACTTATCGAAAGCGTCAATTTTCTTTTGTTCCTTTTTTACCTTTTTAGGATCGCGGAAACCTTCATGAAATTGGTCATTCTCATAATAAAAAGGGCCTGTCACTATATTAGAATCTAAGTCTATTTCTAAATATGTATAAAAGATTATGATGGCAAAAGTTCTTGGCCAATGTCTTTTCCCAATGAGTAATTTGTTACCTATTTTAGAAACACTTTGAATTCCTTCAGTGAAGTAATCGTAATCAGGAGCAATAAATTCACCGTTAGCTACTTCGTTCAATCGAGTATCTAATATGATGTATTCATATTTTCGTTCCCGTTTATTTACAGCCTCTAAATCGTATATTGAAACATATCCATACACCTCATTATCCTCTTCAAAAAGAGCTCCAAAATATACGGAATCACCAGCAGCTAAAGACAATAAATCTTTGGTCTGAGCAGACACTAAAGCACAAAATACCAAACAAAAGGAAGCACAAAGTCTAAGTAACATATAAACAGTTTTTAAAATGCAAATATGGCACTAATTACTAAAATTAGTAACATTAATTCATTAATACAGACTAATATATGAAACGGCAGGACTATGGGCTTTGGAGGTGCACAATCAATGAATACAGTAATCAAGAACAATCGCCTTATGCGAAGTTCTCGAAAGAAACTCCATGAGCTAGATCTCGATTATTCGTCTGGAAGCTATAAAAAGTTTGACGACCACAGAACCATGAACGTTCACGAGTTTGCTACATTTCAGAAAGAACAATTCAGAAAGAGAAAAGAAGAGAAGAGAAAACAGCGCTATCTAATGCTCGTAGTAAGTATTATTGTTATCATCCTAGTGATATGCTTTCTCACATTTTGGGAATATTACGATTTTGATCTCTTAACATCATCGCAATTTCAATAAAAAAAGGCCCACTAACAGTGAGCCTTTTCTATATAATTGTACAAAATGCTTACTCAGCTAATTGAGCAAGAATCTCTTCTGGTGTCTTAGCAACGATTACACCTGGTAATTTAATTGGTGCAGCAATTTGGGCTAAGAATGTACCGTTAACTTCTCCTTTTTTATAGGTAGTAAACCCTACACGATATAAGCCTCTAGTAATAGCTCCTTTTGGATCCCCTGTATTAGTCTTATAACGCAATAAAGAGTTATATGCACGCTTACTAGGCTGCTTTGGCATTTCGCTACTATCATCATTTTTAGCCAAAGTCCACCAATTGGCAGCATCCATATTAGCCATACCTGCCTTAGTTACTACGTCCGAGCGTTCTAAGGTGATATAGGTATCAAAAAACGCATCAGAACCAGCATTTTCCTCGTATCCAGCCCCAATAATTGGGTTTTTTACTTTGGTCTTCTTGGTTACCGGTGACATCATTCTAACACCAAGTTCTGGAGCCACTGCAGGTACCCAAACATAGATATAATAGAATTTCTTACCGTCTACTATTTCGTCCTCGGTATTAGGGGCAGCATAGCCTAAATAACTATTCACATCTGTGTAAGGTACTTTTTTAGTAATAGGGCCAGCCTTTACTTCTTTAGAGCTTCCGAAGGCTTTTAGTTTTTGTGCCTGAACAGTTGTAGCACATAAAGCCAAGGCCATAACAGCCACGCAGGTTTTCATTAATTTCATTGGGTTTGGTTTTTAATTAGGGCCTAAAAATAAGATTATTATCTAAATTAGAAAGTTTTTTATTCTAAAGCATGAAAACTAAGACCTTCTCCATTGCGAAGTTTCTTCAAAAACATGTGTTAGCATCTTAGCATCAGCTTCAGAAAATTCAATACCACGACGTTTCATCATCACCTCAGCTGTTTCAAAGGCTTTATTAGTTTTATAAGTAGTCACACCTGAGGCCCCTCCCCAACTAAAACTAGGGATAAAATTTCTAGGAAAACCACTGCCAAAAATATTAGCACTCACTCCGACAACCGTACCCGTATTAAACATGGTGTTGATACCACATTTACTGTGATCGCCCATCATGAGACCACAAAACTGTAGTCCAGTTTTAGCAAAACCTTCTGTCTCGTAATCCCAAAGACGAACCTCCGCATAGTTGTTCTTTAAGTTAGAATTATTAGTGTCCGCTCCTAGATTGCACCATTCTCCCAAAACTGAATTTCCTAGAAATCCGTCGTGCCCTTTATTAGAATAGCCAAACAGTACCGAATTATTTACTTCTCCGCCTACTTTGCAGTGTGGACCAATTGTGGTGCCCCCATAAATTTTGGCGCTCATCTTAACGGTAGCATGGTCACACAAAGCGAAAGGTCCTCGAATCATTGCACCCTCCATAATTTCTGCATCTTTCCCAATATAAATAGGTCCATCTTTTGCATTGAGCGAACACAATGGTAACACTGCCCCTTCTTCTATAAAAATCTGAGATTCGTTAAAAGCCACAGTCGTTTCGGGAATGGGTTGAGACTCTCTTCCATTAGTGAGAAATTCGAAATCACGGGCAATTGCCTGGTGGTTTTTACTGAAAATATCCCAGGAATGCTCAATTCGGATCACATCACCATGGTTATACTGAATGATATCAAAATCGTCGAATTCAACCTCCTGTCCTTCCAAAGCGAAGAATGCGATCGGTTCATCTCCATGGAATACCGCCTGATTCTCACGCAAGCCCTTTACGATTTTGATTAGATTCTCTGAAGGTACAAATGAAGCATTGATAAGGACATTTTGCTCCAATTCTATCATGGGAAATAAGTCGGTTAAATAATCTTCAGTAACCGTTGTTGTTGTATACCCCAGCAGCTTTTCCCATTTTTCACGCAACGTGAGAATTCCAACACGGATATCTGCGACAGGACGTGTAAAAGTAAAAGGTAATAACTGGTTTCGGACTGAGCCATCGAAAAGAATATAATTCATGATATTACGTACTTAAGAAAGTCAAAGCTAACAAAAAAGCCTTCGATTTCTCGAAGGCTTTTATAAATATCTTGGAACAAGCTACTATTCTTCAGTATTAGCAGCTGGTTTTTTGAATTTTGCGTATTTGTTTTTAAACTTGTCAATACGACCTGCCGTATCAATAAGTTTAGACTTCCCAGTGTAGAATGGATGAGAAGTTCTCGAAATTTCTAATTTTACCAAAGGGTACTCAACACCATCCACTTCAAGAGTTTCTTTAGTGTTGGCTGTAGACTTAGTGATAAATACGTCATCGTTAGACATATCCTTAAATGCTACTAATCTATAATTTTCTGGGTGTATACCTTTTCTCATCGTCTTATTTTTATTGTACTCCTGGATTTTGAGTGTGCAAATTTAATCAATAATTACAAATTCACAATACTTTATTCAAAATTTTAAATTAAAAATTGAGGCTCGTAACAATTTACTACATTTGTTTACTAACCAAACGAACCAAAAAACCTTTTTAAACTATGGACACTCAAACTGGATCTACAAAAAAAATTGCAATCAATTACGGTCTATTGCTCTCATTATCTACTATTGCACTGTCTTGCATCGTTTACGCTCTTGGACTAAGTGCTGAACAACCTTGGTGGCAATCGGCTTTAAACTTTGTTTTTATGATTGCCTTTATCGTCCTTGGAATAAAACAATATAAGCAAGATAATCAAGGGTTTCTTTCTCTTGGCGAAGCCTTAAAAAATGGTTTAGCCATTGCGTTAGTTGCTGGAATCATTGGGTCCATTTTCACCTATATCTTTGTGACTTATATTGAACCAGACTTCGTACAACAATTGTTAGAAGTAACTGAAGAGAAAATGATTGATAGTAATCCCAACATGTCAGACGAGCAAATTGAAATGGCGCTTACCATGACTGAAAAAATGATGAGCCCTACTATAATGACCGCAATAGGAATTATTGCATCTTTGTTTTTTGGGTTTATAGTTTCTTTAATAGCTGGACTGGTGATGAAACAAAACAGACCCGTTTAATTGCATGAATTTATCTATCGTCATTCCTCTTCTCAATGAAGAAGAGTCGTTACTAGAATTACACCATTGGATTGCACAAGTTATGCAGTCCAATGGTTTTTTATATGAAATTTTATTCATTGACGACGGAAGTACCGATAACTCATGGGAGGTTATTAAAAATTTGTCTCAAAAAGACAGCAACGTAAAAGGAATTCGATTTTTAAAAAACTTTGGGAAAAGTCAGGCATTACATGCTGGCTTTGCTCGAGCACAAGGGGAAGTAATCATTACCATGGATGCGGATCTACAGGATAATCCAGAAGAAATCCCTGGACTATACCAAATGATTAAGGAAGAAGGTTTTGAACTGGTTTCTGGCTGGAAAAAGAAACGATATGATCCTGTGATTGGAAAAAATATGCCCTCTAAACTTTTCAACTTTGCTGCCAGAAAAACATCTAAAGTAAAATTACACGATTTTAACTGCGGGCTTAAGGCCTATAAAAGTGTAGTGGTTAAGAATATTGAAGTGACTGGAGAAATGCACCGGTATATTCCTGTGCTTGCCAAAAGTGCTGGATTCGACAAGATTGGTGAAAAAGTAGTGCAACATCAAGCTCGGAAATATGGACATACTAAATTTGGAATGGAGCGTTTTATAAGGGGGTTTCTTGATTTAATTACAATATAATTCCTCTCTCGTTTTGGAAAACGTCCCATGCACTTTTTTGGGGCTTGGGGAGCTATATTATTGTTTGTAGGCTTTGCTTTTGCTCTGTATCTGGGCATTGATAAACTTATTATTCACAAAACAAGTAGACTTATTACGGAACGACCTCAGTTCTATATTTCATTAACGGCAATGATCTTAGGCAGTCAATTCTTTGTCGCTGGATTTTTAGGAGAACTCATTCTTAGAACCAAAAAAGGCGAGAAGAATTATTCTATTAAAGAGGAGATATAACGACTAGCTTATTTACTAAGGAATACTTAAAAGTTTCAGGTTCCAAGTCAGAACTCCCCTAGTTTCTTTATTTTTGCACCAGCAATTGCGACCCACAACCTATGAGATATATCGATCCTCAGTTATTAGAAAAAGCCAATAAATGGCTTACACCTACTTTTGATAAAGAGACCCAAGACCAAATAAAAGAGCTCATTGCTTACGATACTGAAACCTTAGACGATAGTTTTTATAAAAGCTTAGCCTTTGGTACAGGGGGTATGCGAGGCG
>JAHZIZ010000251.1 GCA_022601215.1 Bacteroidota bacterium | reverse complement strand
TAATTTTGAATGAAAATAAATAGTAACCAAAAAATAACGATATGTCTTTTGAATTACCACAGTTAAGCTATGCACATGATGCATTAGAACCACATATAGATGCTCGCACCATGGAAATCCACCACGGGAAGCATCATGCCGGATATACAAGCAAATTAAATGCAGCATTAGAAGGATCTGGAGATGAAGGAAAAAGTATTGAAGCCATTTTAGGAAGTTTGGATATGGCGAATATGGGCGTACGAAATAATGGAGGGGGATATTATAACCACTGCTTGTTTTGGGAAGTAATGACGCCAAATGGTGGAGGAACTCCGTCGGGAGATCTTGCCAATGCTATTAACGAGGCTTACGGAAGTTTTGATGCTTTTAAAGAAGCATTTTCTAAAGCGGCTGCTACGCAATTTGGCTCTGGATGGGCTTGGCTATGTGTGCATAAAGGAGGAAAGGTAGAGGTTTGTGCAACACCTAATCAAGACAATCCGTTAATGCCAGGGGTTTCTTGTGGAGGAACACCTATTTTAGGATTGGATGTTTGGGAGCATGCTTACTATCTAAATTATCAAAACAGAAGACCCGATTATGTAAGTGCATTTTTTAATGTCATAAACTGGGATGCGGTTGCTGCAAAGTACGCTGCCAATAAATAGGGCGTCTTAAAATTTAGTATTGGAACCCGTTGGCCTTGGCTAGCGGGTTTTTTTATTTAAAAAGGTATTGAGGTATAAAGTTGCTCATAGTGAGAGTACATTAGATAAGTAAACAAGAGCGTTTAAGGATGCTAAGGGCCTTTATAATTACGAGTTATCCCTTGACTATTGCGCATAAAAAAAGGTAAACAAGAGTTTACCTTTTTTTGCCCCAAATCTACCATGAACTTAACCTACTTATGCTATGGTATAGACCAAATATTGAGAATATTTTTCGTTCCCAATAATTTTTTAGACCAATAACCACTTTATTCGTTGAACAGCATTTTTTTATTGTAAAACCCTATTAATTAGATGGAAAAATGCTTTTAATGACTAATTGAAATGTGAATTTGAGTAGCACATCGAATGTACAGCGGACAAATAATGGGGCTTCCAAATCATTAGAAGGGTATTACAACAAATTCAAAAAGGGAAAAGGTAGAGAGCGCAAGAAAAGAATTGCGGTTTGTCACCCGAGCTCAAATTTGGGCAAATAAAAAAGGTAAACGAGTGTTTACCTTTTTTGCCCCAAATCTTACCATGAACTTAACCTACTTATGCTATGGTATGGTTCAAATATAGAAGATAATTTCATACGAAACAGAGATTTTTCCTACTTTTGGATAAAGTGTTTTTAATTCTCGATGAAGTACACTTTTCTTGTTTTTTTTCTGATATTTTAACAAATAACCTTAGTAAGCACGTGCGGGATTCCCCTCGAAAAAGTGCACATAAGCCCTATTTACAACTCTATTTCCTCCATTGGTAGGATAATTTCCTGTAAAATACCAGTCTCCTAAATTCTTAGGGCAAGCCTTATGTAAATCATCTACTGATTGGAAGATTACTTTTACTTTGGCGTTTATCTCATTCTCACTAATAATTTCAGCAACCTTATCGGAAATCTCTTCATCTGTAAAAGGAGCATATAATTCTTTAACATGGTTTACCACTTCGCTATCTTTTAATGCCAATTGAGCTTTACATTTGTGATAAATAGTTTCAACAATATCTCCTGTTCCGCGTTCATTGTGTAATTCAAGGGCGGCATTGAAAGCGACCAACCCTTCTAAGCGAGCCATATCAATTCCATAACAATCTGGATAGCGTATCTGTGGAGCGGAAGAAACGACAACGATCTGCTTTGGGTTTAGACGATCTAACATTTTAAGAATACTTTTCTTAAGTGTCGTGCCTCGAACGATACTATCGTCAATAATAACTAAATTATCAGTGGGTTTTACAACGCCGTAAGTCACATCGTAAACATGGGCAACCAAATCATCTCTGCTGCTATCTTCGGTGATGAAAGTGCGGAGTTTTACATCCTTTATTGCTAATTTTTCAGTCCTAATCTTATGCGCCTGAATTTCCTTAAGTCGCGCCGTAGTCAAGCCATCTTTCTCTTTTAAAATGGCTTCATTCTTTTGCTTGTTTAGCTCATCTTGAGCAGCTTCTAACATTCCATAGAACGAAGTTTCGGCAGTATTAGGAATAAAAGAAAACACCGTGTTCTCAGTATCATGGTCAATACTTTCCAAAATTTTAGGCATGATTAGTTTTCCTAAATCTTTACGTTCTTGGTAGATTTCGGCATCACTTCCTCTAGAAAAATAAATGCGTTCAAAAGAACAAGACTTTCGAGTTAAGGGTTCTAAAATTTGAGTATGAGAAATTGTCCCATCCTTTTTGATAATTAATGCATGTCCAGGATCCACTTCCTGTACATTTTCAAAAGGAACATTAAATACGGTTTGAATTACCGGGCGCTCACTTGCTACTACAACTACTTCATCATCCTGATAAAAGTACGCAGGTCTAATTCCTGCGGGATCTCTTAACACAAAAGAATCACCATGCCCCAAAAGACCAGCCATGGCATAACCTCCATCCCAATCTTTGGCCGATTTTTTTAAAATTTTGTCGATTTTTAAATGCTCAGCGATAAAAGGAGATGCGTCTTTTTTGTTGAGGCCATTGGCTTTGGCCTTTTTGTATTGCTTGCGAACTGCATCATCTAAGAAGTGGCCAATTTTTTCCATCACGGTAATGGTGTCTGCTTTTTCTTTAGGGTGCATTCCTAATTTAATGAGATTGTGAAACAACTCATTAGTATTAGTCATATTGAAGTTCCCAGCAATAATCAAATTTCGATGCATCCAGTTGTTCTGGCGTAAAAACGGGTGGACGGTCTCAATACTATTCCCGCCAAAAGTTCCGTAGCGGACATGTCCTAACATCAATTCTCCTACATATGGAATTTGTTTCTTCTGGGCAGCAACGTCATTTTTTAATTGGGGATCTGCTTCAAACTCGGTATTGATTCTACTATTTATCTGAGCAAAGATATCTTGAATGGGTTGAGATTCATTCGAACGAATTCTACTAATGTATCGTTCCCCCGGATCTACATCTAATTTGATACTGGCAAAACCAGCACCATCTTGTCCACGGTTGTGCTGCTTTTCCATCATTAGATACATCTTATTAACTCCATAAAAAGCAGTGCCATATTTCTTTTTATAGTACTCTAATGGTTTTAGTAATCTTACTAAGGCTATTCCACATTCGTGTTTTAAAGCGTCGCTCATAATTTAGGTAAAGAATAAATAGTTAAAACAAAAACGCCCCGAAATATCAGGGCGCAGCTTTATGTTAGTTCAATATCAAATTGAGTTAAATTTTTAAATTGCTGTAAGCGTTGGTGCAGCTCTTTTCGGGACAGCCCAACGAGGCGCTCTGTACCAAATTTTTCTACACAAAAAGACGCCAATGCTGATCCGTTGATAATAGCCGTCTTCATATTTTCAAAACTATAGTCACCTGTTTTCGCTAAGTAACCCGTAAATCCACCAGCAAAGGTGTCTCCGGCACCCGTGGGATCAAATACTTCTGCCAAAGGTAATGCTGGCGCATAGAACATTTCATCCTCATGGAAAAGCAACGCTCCATGTTCCCCTTTTTTAATGACTACATATTTAGGTCCCATAGTATGGATTTTTTTCGCAGCATTCACAAGAGAGTATTCTCCAGTGAGCTGTCTCGCCTCTTCATCATTAATAGTTATTACATCCACTTTTGCAATTACTTGCATTAATTCTGGTAAAGCACAATCCATCCAAAAGTTCATGGTGTCTAAGACGACTAACTTGGGCTCGGTCATTTGTTCAATAACACCCAGTTGTACTAAGGGGTGTAAGTTTCCTAACATGACCACTTCGGAGTCCTTATAGTTATCTGGAACAATAGGATTGAAATTTTCAAGAACATTGAGCTCTGTCACTAAAGTATCACGAGAATTCATATCGTTATGGTACTTTCCACTCCAGAAAAAAGTCTTTCCGTCTTCTACCACTTCCAGTCCTTCAATATTTAGTCCTTTTGACGCTAGCATATCGATGTCTTCCTGCGGAAAATCACCTCCTACTACCGATACGATAGCACCATTTACATGGAATTGAGAGGCAGCTAGGCCAATAAATGTAGCCGCTCCTCCTAAAATTTTATCCGTTTTCCCAAAAGGGGTTTCAATAGCGTCGAAAGCGACAGTTCCAACGATAACAAGCTTGCTCATACTAGGGCTTTAAATGAAGGTGCAAATTTAGTGAAAATAAATACATGTTTACTTGTTTTCACACCAATAATGGCCAAGCAGAGTTAAGATCCAATGCTCGTCTTGTTTCGAGTAGCATGCTGTAATTCCATAAAGGTTTTAAATGGCCCTTTTACCAAGAGTGAATTTACAATTGCTGGCGGTAAACTGCCTTCAGGATTGAGATGAAGTTGTTGTGTTATATGGGTCACTCCGTCTGTCTCATTCAATAACCAGAATCCCATAAGCTCTTTTATTCGGATGGATTTCCCTCTGGCCGGAATCCCTTCCGGTAGGCTTTCAATGTGTAACTTTATTTTTTTATCTGAAATTCGCTCCACGGTTAATAAGGTGACAATATCACGATCTTGGAGGGGCCAAGGCAGGTCTTTTCGAGCATAAAAAACATGTTGATTTTCACTATAGGCAGATACATAATAGCTAACCCCTGCCTTACAATCTTCTATATAGTCTGGTGCTGCTAAGAGTTCGTCTAAAACACTTTCCATTTTAACGTCAAGGCTAGTAATCGCCTTGTATTCCTTAAATTTTGAATTGTCCAGGGAACGGGTATAAATTTGTATGCCTTTGGCATTCTTCTTAAGCTTCCACTTTTCTTGCCCATGCATTGTAAACCCGATAAGGACCCATACAATAAGGTATATTTTCTTAATCATAGCACTTTTTTGAGTGCTTTAGTGGAAAAAATTAGACGTTCATTACAGTAGAGTACCTATTATTTTCTTCCAAAGTCTGCGGGTATCTCTCCCCAAGCTTTGGTTTCCCATTTAACAATAACGGTCTGGTAACGGTTATTTTTTAGCCAGGTTTCGGCCCTAGCTATCAGTTCAAATAGCGTTTCGTTTTTTGAAGTACGTTTTAATTTGGTATTGCATTTTTTCTTTTTTACCCAGCCCATCGCAATGCGC
>JAHZIZ010000250.1 GCA_022601215.1 Bacteroidota bacterium | reverse complement strand
GCGGGCATTTTAGAAATGCCTATTACCATGGAAGCAGCTATTGAAATTGCGGGTAGAAGTCGAGGAACCCCTCGAATTGCCAATGCAATGTTGCGACGTGTGCGTGATTTTGCTCAAATAAAAGGGGATGGAAATATAGACATTGCTATTGCGAAGTATTCATTAGAGCAACTCAATGTCGATGCGCATGGTTTGGACGAGATGGACAATAAGATCTTGACTACCATTATAGAAAAATTTAAAGGAGGTCCCGTAGGGATTACCACTATTGCAACAGCAGTTTCAGAATCGCCAGAAACCATAGAAGAGGTCTATGAACCTTTCTTGATACAACAAGGCTTTATTATGCGAACTCCTAGAGGGAGAGAAGTTACCGAAGCTGCCTATAAACATTTGGGAAAATTAAAGGGGCCTACACAAGGAGGTTTGTTTTAGGATCATGAGTAATTTGAATAAAACATACCACAAGGGGAAATTTAGGTGTGGAGAATGGTCTAAGCATTTAAGACCTTAACTTAAAAGACAATGGAATAAGCGCTTTAGGAAGTCGGCATTAGAATTTTTTGATGAAGAGTTATTAATGATTCCTAGGAGAGGAAAATCTAATGAAAAGAAAATTAGAGTTAAAATTACTCGTGAACATCCAACGGGTTGGAAATCTTCTTCTATTTCAAAATATAGAACGCTTAGAGATGTTGAAAATGCAATGAAAGCCAACCATGTAATTCGTGCAATAATTTTGGACGATTAGCGATATGCCTAACAAAAAAAAATACACTTACCCATCTTCTTTACCCCTTCTAAAATTCTTTTGGAATGCCGAGGCCATTCGAAAAAATCCAATTCCATTTCATCGTGAGTTTTTTGAACGGTATGGAGATACCTTTTCGGTACGATTGGGTCGAAAAAAATACTTGATGCTCTCGCGTGATAAGGAAGTGGTATCGTACATCCTTCGAAAGAATCACAAAAACTATTACAAAAGTAAAATTCAGACTAATTTTCTTTCAAAATATTTAGGACATGGTTTGCTTACCATTAATGGTGAGCAATGGTTGAAACAACGAAGGCTCATACAACCTGCTTTTCATAAAGAGAAAATGCAGGCATTGGTTGGTTTAATGCAAGAAACTATTGAGGATCAATTAAAGGACCTGTTAGTTGGAAGAGAAGAAGATGTATTTCCAGTGATGAATGAGTTAGCGTTTTCTGTAGTTGGGAAATCCCTTTTTCACGTTTCTATTTCTGAAAAACGCCTAAAACGCCTGCAGCAAATTATTGAGCAAGTGCAAGAATTCTTAGTGAAAGAAGTACGTCTTCCTCATAAAAATTGGTGGTTTAAGATTACAGGTCAAGTTGCGAAACATTTAAGTCTTTCAGAGGAGAGTCGGGACATTCTAAAAGAAATCATCGATGCTCGAAAATCATCGCAAGATGCTCATGATGATTTGTTAGATATGTTGTTGGCGACTCGTTACGAAGATACAGGAGAGCCAATGACCACGGCAACACTTATAGATGAGATTAGTATTCTCTTTGTAGCTGGACACGAAACTACTGCCAACGCATTGAGCTATATTAGTTGGCTGTTGGCGAGACATCCCGAGATTCAAGAAAAAGTACGTTCGGAAGTATGTCAAGTGCAGCAAGAAACTGAAAACCCTATTGAGCAGATTAATAAACTTACCTATACCAAGGCAGTGATTGATGAAAGTATGCGTTTGTATCCTCCCGCATGGATCACCGATAGGGAGAATTTAGAGGATGATAATTTGGCTGGATATACCATAAGAAAAGATACTTTAGTGGGAATCTCCTTTTACGAATTACATAGGCATCCTGAGTATTGGAAAAATCCTGATGTTTTTATTCCAGAGCGTTTCTTGGGAGAGGACAAGAAAGAAACAGCTGGAATTTATTATCCGTTTGGTGCAGGTCCTAGACTCTGTATTGGACTGGGTTTTGCCGTCTATGAAATGGTCCTTGCGACGGCATTTCTGGTGAGACGATATTCGCTCAGTACGACTCAAGAAACAATCGAGACCAATCCATTAATTACTTTAAAACCTAAAGGTGTTAAAGTAAGATTTGATAGACTGTGACCGCTAGGCATATACATACCAAACTCATAAAAGAGGAGGCTCAAAGGCTTGGGTTTATGTCCTGCGGAATTAGTAAGGCTGGCTTTTTGGAAGAAGAAGCGCCACGATTGGAAGCCTGGTTGAATAACAATATGCAAGGTGAAATGAGCTATATGGAGAATCATTTCGACAAGCGATTAGACCCTACAAAGTTGGTAGAAGGTTCAAAAAGCGTTATTTCGTTATTGTTAAATTACTTTCCCTCTGAATTGCAAAACAACGAGAGTTATAAAATTTCCAAATATGCATACGGAACAGATTATCACTTTGTAATTAAAGATAAATTAAAACAGTTGCTAGCGTATATTCAACAGGAAATAGGAGATGTTCACGGGCGTGCGTTTGTAGATTCTGCACCTGTATTGGATAAGGCGTGGGCGGTAAAAAGTGGTTTAGGCTGGATGGGAAAACACACCAATGTCCTCAGCAAGCAGGTTGGTTCGTTTTATTTTATTGCAGAGCTTATTGTCGACATTGAATTAGATTATGATACGCCTGTTACAGATCATTGCGGTAGCTGTACGGCTTGTATTGACGCCTGTCCAACGCAAGCGATCGTGGAGCCCTATAAGGTAGACGGCAGTAAGTGCATTTCTTATTTTACCATAGAACTCAAAAATGAGATTCCAACTTCTATGGCGGGCCAGTTTGATGATTGGATGTTTGGCTGTGATGTGTGTCAAGATGTATGTCCATGGAATCGTTTTAGCAAGAGTCATAAAGAACCCCTTTTCGATCCAAATCCACAGCTCTTGAATATGTCGAAGAAAGAATGGGAGGAAGTTACGGAAGCTGTTTTTCAAGAGGTTTTCAAAAAAAGTCCAGTAAAAAGAACTAAGTTCTCAGGGCTTCAGCGAAATATAGCATTCCTTAAAAAATGATTTTACATTCCTACTTTGAAAAAGATGTTGTCTTGAAGGTTCTTTGAAGGTCTAAATTAAATTACATCACAAAACTTTTATCCTTACACATACTCCCTTACCTTTGTAAGTCGCAATAACCACCGAAGTATGAGCAAACAAAGCAAACGCCGAGAGGCTTTACTATATCACGCCAAGCCCAGACCGGGAAAAATCCAAGTAGTTCCAACAAAAAAATATGCCACCCAACGTGACTTAGCATTGGCGTATTCACCGGGAGTAGCTGAGCCGTGTTTAGAAATTGAAAAAGATCTAAACAATGCATACAAATACACCAATAAAGGAAATCTGGTTGCTGTAATTTCTAATGGAACTGCAGTATTAGGATTAGGAAATATTGGACCTGAGGCTTCAAAGCCGGTGATGGAAGGAAAGGGATTGCTCTTTAAAATATTTGCGGATATTGATGTGTTCGATATTGAAGTGAGTACGGAAAATATAGACGAATTTATTGCGACCGTAAAGAACATTGCACCAACCTTTGGAGGAATCAATTTAGAAGACATAAAGGCGCCAGAAGCGTTCGAGATTGAGCAACGTTTAAAACAAGAACTTGATATTCCCGTGATGCATGATGATCAACATGGGACGGCTATCATCTCGGCTGCGGCTTTACTTAATGCTTTAGAAATAGCGGATAAGGATATTGCTAAAGTGAAGATTGTAATTAGCGGTGCAGGTGCAGCAGCGGTTTCTTGTACCCGGTTGTATAAAGCTTGTGGTGCAAAGGGAGAGAATATTGTGATGTTGGATAGTAAAGGAGTGATTAGAAAGGACCGCGACAATCTAACTTCTGAAAAAGCTGAGTTTGCGACAGCAAGAAAGATTGATACGCTAGAAGAAGCCATGAAGAATGCCGATGTGTTCGTAGGACTTTCAATTGCAGATATTGTGACACCTGAGATGTTGAAGGTCATGGCTAAGAACGCCATTGTTTTTGCCATGGCAAATCCGAACCCTGAGATAAAATATGATCTTGCGGTGAAGACTCGAGATGATATTATAATGGCAACGGGACGAAGCGATCATCCTAACCAAGTGAATAATGTACTTGGTTTTCCATTTATCTTTCGAGGGGCACTCGATGTGCGTGCGACTAAAATTAATGAAGAAATGAAAATGGCAGCAGTGTTGGCCTTGGCAGCATTAGCCAAGGAGCCTGTGCCTGAGCAAG
>JAHZIZ010000003.1 GCA_022601215.1 Bacteroidota bacterium | reverse complement strand
TTCGTAGCTACAAAAAAACAAGCAAAAGACATCGTTGCCGATAAAGCAAAGAATGCCAACATGCCTTATATCACTGAAAGATGGCCTGGTGGAATGTTAACAAACTTCGTCACTATCCGTAAAGCTGTTAAGAAAATGGCTTCTATCGATAGAATGAAACAAGATGGTACTTTCAACACACTTTCTAAGAAAGAGCGTTTGGCAGTAGATCGTACTCGTGCGAAGCTTGAAAAGAACTTAGGTTCTATTTCGGACATGAGTCGTCTTCCAGGTGCATTATTCATCGTGGATACTACCCGTGAGCACATTGCAGTTAAAGAAGCGCAAAAATTAAACATTCCTATTTTCGCTATGGTAGATACCAATAGTGATCCTAGACAGATTGATTACGTAATTCCATCTAATGATGATGCGTCTAAATCTATTGAAAGAATTATCTCTAGCGTAACAGGAGCTATTACTGAAGGTCTTTCTGAAAGAAAAGCTGGAAAAGATAATGAAGCTGCCGCTGCTGCACCAGCACCTGCTGCCGAAGCAAAAGCTGAAAAAGCGCCAAGAAAAAGAGCTGCTGCTGTAGCTGCTCCAGCCTCTAGCGAAGAAGAATAAATTACAATTATATAACATAAATAAGTCGTTTAAATCTTTCTTCTGAAATACATTTGAACGACTTTTTTTAATAAACTAAAACTTGAAAACGATGGTAAAAGTAACCGCCGCAGAAGTAAACGAATTAAGAAAAAAGACCGGAGCCGGAATGATGGACTGTAAAAAGGCATTAGTTGAAGCAGAAGGAAATATGGATAAAGCGATTGAAATCCTACGTAAGAAAGGACAGAAAATTGCAGAAAAGAGAGCAGACCGTGACTCAAGTGAAGGAGCTGTTATCGCATTAGTAAACGATGCTGCTAATAAAGGTGTGATTGTTTCTTTAAACTGTGAGACTGACTTCGTTGCTAAAAACGATTCTTATGTAGCTATGGCACGTCAAATGGCGGCTATCGCTTTAGGAACTTCAAGCAAAGAAGAATTTTTAGCTGCAGAATTTGAAGCTGGAATGACCGTTGCTGAAAAATTATTAGAGCAAACGGGTGTTATTGGTGAAAAAATTGAAATCGGTGGGTTTGAAACTTTAGAAGCTCCTTTCGTAGGTGCTTACATCCACGGTAACAAAATTGGAGCGTTGACAGGTCTTTCTGCTGCTACTGATAGTGCTGCTGAAGTTGGAAAAAGTGTTTCTATGCAAGTAGCTTCTATGGGAGCCACGACGCTTTCTTACAAAGATTTTGACCCTGCTTACGTTGCCTCTGAAACTGAAGCGCGTATCGCTGTGATTGAAAAAGACAATATTGAATTAGGTCGTTTAGGGAAAACCCTAAAAAACGTACCTCAATTTATATCTATGGCTCAATTAACTGATGATGTTTTAGCGAAAGCTAAATCGGATATCGAAGCTCAATTAGCTTCTGAAGGAAAGCCAGAGCAAATTTGGGACAAAATCGTACCTGGGAAACTAGAGCGTTTTATCTCTGATAATACCACCTTAGACCAAGAGCAGTGTTTATTAGATCAGAACTTTATCATGGACGAAAAGCAAAATGTTGCTGAGTACGTTTCAAGTAAAGGCGATGCTAATGTTGTTGGCTTTAAGAGAGTTTCTTTGGCGTAACACATCAATAGATAAATTTTTTAAAACCGTTTAGGCAAATTGCTTAAACGGTTTTTTGTTTTCAGAAAACACCGTCCACATTTTTTCATTATTTTTGCGCCAGTAATATCCCACTATGCAATACAAAAGAATCTTATTAAAATTATCTGGAGAGGCCCTAATGGGGAATCGCCAATACGGTATTGACCCCGATCGCCTTAAAGAATACGCACAAGATATTAAGCAGATTACTGCTTTAGGCGTACAAGTTGCCATTGTTATTGGTGGCGGAAACATCTTTAGAGGTGTGGCAGGAGCCAGCAAAGGCATGGATCGCGTTCAAGGAGATCATATGGGCATGCTTGCTACCGTTATTAACGGATTGGCACTACAAAGCGCCATGGAAGATGAAGAAATCCCTACACGTTTGCAAAGTGCCATTAAAATAAATGAGGTTGCCGAACCTTTTATTCGCCGTAAGGCCATTCGCCATCTAGAAAAAGGGCGTGTTGTTATTTTTGGAGGAGGAACCGGAAACCCTTACTTTACTACAGATAGTGCAGCGGTATTGAGAGCTATAGAGATTGAAGCAGATGTTATTTTAAAAGGAACTCGGGTAGATGGTATTTATACTAGCGATCCTGAAAAAGATACGAACGCAACAAAATTTGATTTTATCAGTTTTGATGATGTGCTTAAAAAAGGATTAAAGGTAATGGACACCACCGCTTTTACCCTAAGCCAAGAAAACGAATTACCTATTATAGTGTTCGATATGAACACTCGAGGAAATCTACTCAAAGTAGTTTCTGGAGAAAAGGTGGGTACTAAAGTGAATCTTTAATTGAAGTTATATTTGGAACAGTTGTTGTATTCCGAATAAAAAGTTACATTTAATTATGGAAGAAGAAATTCAATTTATCCTAGACGGAACAAAAGAAGCCATGGACAAGGGACTTGCCCATTTGGAAAAGAAATTGTCTAACATTAGAGCCGGTAAAGCCTCACCATCTATGCTTAACGGTGTAATGGTAGATTACTATGGTACGCCAACACCCTTGAGTCAGGTGGCTAACGTAAACACCCCAGATGGGATGACAATTACAATACAGCCATGGGAAAAAGCTATGATTCCTGAAATAGAAAAAGGAATTCATACTGCCAACCTCGGTTTTAACCCGATGAACAATGGAGAGAGTGTAATTATCAATGTACCACCTCTAACAGAAGAACGGCGGCGAGAGCTTGCAAAGCAAGCCAAAGCGGAAGCAGAAGAAGCAAAAATTGGTATTCGTAACGACCGCAAAAGCGCAAATAACGACATCAAGGACTTAGATGTTAGTGATGATATGAAAAAAAATCTAGAGATTGACGTTCAACAAATGACCGATAATCATATCAATAGAATTGAAGATATTTTTGCCAAAAAAGAGGCGGAAATAATGAAAGTATAAATATTACTTCGTTAAACAAAACACAATAAAGCGGCTTTTTTGCCGCTTTAATTTTACCTTTAATTCAAATACCTCACCTTGCGCAACCGTAGTTTCGTATTGATCATTTTAATGCTTTTTGCATACACCACTTTGGCGCAAACTCCGGCGGTAGTAGCAAAGGATAGCACACGTACCGCCAAAAAGGAGAATCCCTTTGTTAGCGGTTTTTATCCCATTGGTTTCTTTGATGTAGATCTGCGATACTTTATTAAATACAACAACTATGAGGCGTTTAGACTAGGATTTGGAGGGATCACCAATGACAAACTATTCGAAAACTTTAAGGTTGGTGGTTATGTTGCCTATGGATTTAAAGATAAAGATCTTAAATATAGTATAGGGGGAAACATTCGATTAGCCCCTAAGACCAATACTTGGTTAGATCTCTATTATACGAAGGATATAGACGAGATAGGAAGTTTCAAATACCTCACCGATGCCAGAGTATATTCAGTTTTTGAACCTAGAAGAATTAACGTCATTCAATTCTACAAACATCGAACGTGGAAAACCAGCCTTCAGCATGAATTTTCGCCAAAAATTCTTTCAGAATTAAAATTTTCAAATTCAAAAATTGAACAAATAGAAGATTATCGTTTCGTAAAAGACGGCATTAATTACGATGACTTTCACACCACAGAAGCGACTTTGTCATTTAGAGTAAGCCCAAAAACCAAGTTCATAACAGCCGATGACGGCCGAATAGAATACTTCGATGGCCTTCCCAAAATAAGTGGCCAAATTACGCAGGGAATTAAAGATGTAGCCGATAGTGATTTTAATTATACAAAATTAGGATTAAAGTTAGATTACTATATAAAACGCACCGACCTCTCCTCAACGAACTTTTTACTCGAAGGAATGATGGCTTTTGGAGATGTCCCCCTAACCCATCTTTTTCACGCCTATCCCAATAGCCCAACTAAAGATGAAATTTTACAGCGCTTCTCAGTGGCTGGAACTCGGAGTTTTGAAACTATGTACTTTGGAGAATTCTTTTCAGACAAACTTACTACGATTCAAGTAAAACATAGTTTGAGACGTTTTTATATTTCGGATACCTTTAAACCCGAATTAGTATTCATTACTCGACACGCTTTTGGCGACCTTAGTAATCCTGAAGCACACCAAGGAATAGCGTTTAACACCCTTAACCAATTTTATTCTGAATCTGGAATGGAACTCAATAAAATCCTTTTTGGCTTCGGACTTAGTTTCGCATATCGTTATGGTTTTTACCATCTTCCTGACGTTGAAGACAATATTTCTTTCAAATTTACCTTCAACCTAAAAATATAACCCTCTCAAACCTCTTCAATCTTAGGTAATTTAATACCTTTGCCCGACTTTTAACAGTAGTAATTTGAACAAGCTTTTTAGCATTGGATTTTGGAGCGCAGTGGCACGGTTTATTCTTAGGAATAGAACGGGGATTATTATTGCCATCATAGGGCTTACTGTTTTTATGGGAATGCAGTGGAAACACATGCGCTTTACCTATACAGAGGCCAACCTCCTTCCAGATGATCATCAATTCAACAAAGAGTATGTTCAATTCTTGAACACCTTTGGAGAAGAAGGGAACCTAATTATTTTGGGGGTAAAAGATTCTACATTATTTCAACCTGAAATATTTAGCGCCTGGTCACAACTTTCAAAAGACTTAGCCAGTTACGATGCCGTGGAAGTAACGCTATCGGTGAGCGACATTCAGAGGTTAGAAAAACGAAAAGACACTGCCGCCTTTTCGCTTAAACCCTTTATCACGGATACTATTTTCACTCAGGAAAAACTGGATCGCTATCGCTATGAGCTATTTAACAAACTACCGTTCTATGAAGGGTTGGTTTACAGTCCCAACAAAAAGTCTGTTCGAACGGCGATTTATTTAAAAAAGGACATTGTTAATACTTCGGCAAGAAAGGACTTCGTTATGGAAGACCTCATTCCCAGAATTGAACGTTTTGAGAATGAAACTAACGTGGATGTATACACTTCGGGAATGCCCTATATCCGGACCTTAAACTCACAAAACATTGTAGATGAAATTGAGCTCTTTATCATTGCCGCTCTATTAGTCACCTCCATAATCTTCTTTTTCTTCTTTCGCTCTTTTAGAGCCACCTTTATTTCCATGATTACTGTAATTGTTGGAGTTATGTGGTCGTTTGGAGTGCTCGGACTATTGAAATACGAAATCACAGTACTCACTGCACTTATTCCACCACTCATTATTGTGATAGGGATACCAAATTGTAT
>JAHZIZ010000249.1 GCA_022601215.1 Bacteroidota bacterium | reverse complement strand
TGCTCTTTAGGATCGTCTCCCTTACTATCTTTCTTTTCTTTCGGATCTTGTTGCTCTGGCTTCTCATTATCTCCTTCCTTATCTCCTTCATTTTTTTCCTTTTCATCCTCGCCTTTATCCTTATCTTCTTTTTCCTCACCATCATCTCCTTCCTTCTCTTTGCCGTCGTCCTTCTCTTTGTTATCCTTATTTTCGTCCTTCTTATCTTCGTTATCCTTTTCGTCCTTATTGTCGTTTTCTCCATCATCTCCTTGAGGAGGGTTCTTTTCCAACATCTCTTTTGCCAGCGCCAAATTATAGCGAGATTCGTCGTCATTTGGGTTATTTCGAAGGGCATTTTTGTAAGATTCTACAGCCTCCTGGTACTTTTCGGCATTCATAAAAGTATTCCCTAGGTTGTGATAGGCTTTGTGTTTTTCGGTTTTATCTTCCGAAACCTCTGCAGCCTGGGCAAAACGGCGCATTGCCTCATCATTTTTCGCCTTATTGTAATAAGCATTTCCAAGATTATATTTTCCAATTTCTTCGGAAGGGCTTACTGAGATAGCTTTTCTATACCCAACTTCAGCATCGACAAAGTTATCCTCTGTAAGTTCGGCATTGGCTTCACTTAAAAATTCTTGAGTATCCCGCTCTTGTTTTTTTTGTTCCTTAGTGACTTGTGCTGTCGCATTTCCGAAGTACCCAAAAAGAAATACTAGTATGTAAAAAACTCTGTTCATATTACGCCCCTTCATTAAATAAATTCAACTTCTTTAACCAGCCCGTTTTACGTTCTAACAATAATACATCCAATGCGAGCAATAATAATGCCCCCGCTAAAAACCACTGAAATTGATCCTTAAAATCAGTAAACTGTTTGGCTTCAAATTCGGTTTTATCCATCCCGTTTAAAATAGCGGTCACAGCCTCGACAACTTCCTTAGTATTACTTCCGTCTATGTATTCGCCATTGGCACTAGAGGCAATTTCTTCCAATGTTTCTATTCCAAGTCGCGTAATTACAGGTTCATTATTCTGATCTCGTTTATAATATTGAAGCACACCATTTCTCTTGATAGGAATTTGCGCTCCTTTTTCCGTCCCTACCCCAATGGTAAAAATTCGTATCCCTAATTGTTTAGCATCTTCCACAATGCTCGCTACATTCCCTTCATGATCTTCTCCATCACTTATAATAAACAGTACTCTATTAGTTTGTTCTTCGTCATTATAATAGGTTTGGGCTAGCGATATTGCCTCTGTAATTGCCGTTCCTTGAGAGGATACCATATCTGTATTCATACTGGATAGAAAGAGCTTGGCGGAAGAGAAATCGGTCGTAATAGGAACTTGGGGAAAGGCACTTCCAGCATAGCCAATAATCCCAATACGATCTCCAGCAAGGCTATTTATAATTTGAGTAACCAGTTGTTTAGATTTCTCCATACGGTTGGGTGCGATGTCTTCAGCCAACATACTTTTGGAAACATCCAGCGCAAATACGACATCTACTCCTTCTCTTTTTACCGTTTCTAATTTGGTCCCAATTTTAGGATTCACTAAGGCAAAACTCAAGAAAGCAAGTGCTAGCGATAAGACAATAAATTTTAAAATGGGTTTAAAAATAGATCGATTAGGGCTCAATTTTTTCAGTAAGCGACTGTCCGCAAATTTATCCTGAGTACGCCTTCTCCACACCAAAACCAATAGGAATAGTAGTGCTAAGACTGGAATGCCTAGCAAGACTGAAAAATATATGGGTTCTTCTAATTGATACATCCTTATATAAAACTTCTAAATACTGTATAACGTAACAATAATTCTAGTCCTAATAGCGCTAAGGCTAAAAGCACTAAAGGTCTAAATTGTTCGTCATAGGATTTAAACTTAAATTCTTCTATTTCTGTTTTTTCTAGTTTATTAATCTCTTCATAAATTTCCCCTAGGCGAGTATTACTTGTCGCTCTAAAATACTTCCCTTCCGTGGTAGCCGCAATTTGTTTGAGCAAGTCTTCGTCTATGGTTACTGGCTGATTCCCGTATTGAAACTTACCATTGGGCAAAACTCCCATAGGTGTTACGGCCATTCCATTAGTCCCTAGGCCAATAGTATATACTTTTATCCCAAACTCTACCGCCAATTCACTAGCGATCTTAGGATCGATAAAACCGGTATTATTTACACCGTCGGTTAGCAAGATAATTACTTTGCTTTGAGCTTTACTTTCTTTTAGCCTATTCACCGCCGTGGCTAACCCCATCCCAATAGCAGTACCTCCTTCTATAATAGTATTATAGCGAATACTTTTTAGCGAGGATAATGCAATGCTTTTGTCGCTTGTTAAAGGCGTTTTGGTAAAACTTTCTCCTGCATATTCTACCAAACCTATACGGTCATTAGGTCGGGCATTAATAAATCGTCCTGCTACTTTTTTTAACGCTTCAAGACGGTTGGGTTTTAAATCTCTTGCCAACATACTGGCAGAAACGTCGATTGCCATTACAATATCGATTCCACTGGTTGTTTTAATTCTAGTGCTTTCGTCTACATTTCTAGGTCGAGCCAAGGCTACCACAATCGCAGCTAATGCCAGTAATCGTAATAAAAACAAAATGGGCTTAAGTTTTGCCAACCAATTATTGCCCGTTCTAAACCCTTTGATACTAGAAATAGACAAGGAAGCTGTTTGCTGCTTTCGTTTCCATAGATACCACAATAACAGCACTGGCAGCAATAAAAGCAACCAGAAAAACTGCGGATTTACAAACTCAAAACTCTGCATTAGTTCTCTTCTTTCTTTTGTTTTTGTTGGGCAGGATCAATTTCCAATTCAACCGAGTTAATCACTCTATCTTTCATAGAAACAGCGTTAAAATCTTCATTTTCGAAATAAACCTGTACCATTTGTATCCCATTATTTTGCTTGAATAACAAAATTTCATAGGCAACCTTATTTTTTAAAATTTTTCCCTTCTCATTTTTAAAATTGAAGTCCCCATAGGCTTTGAGTCCATCAATGCCGGCCTCGGTAGAAAAGGATTCCTTCTTAGCGATCATATTAATGGCTCCCAAATTTTCCAAATTGTTAAGCGCATCTTCAGCAAACACATCTAAAGCATCTTCCGAAATTCCTTCTTTGGCCAGTTCTGGTTTAAACGTGATGGTTTGAGCACCTACAAAAAACCCGTTTTCTACACTCCCATATTCAAAATAGTCCACAACATTAACGGCTTCTTTCACATTTTCCGGGACAGGTAAATCTCTCCTTGTAAGCACTTCCGGGGTATCCATTACAATAGCTGGAATTCCATATTCACTGCTATACCAACGTCCTTCTGCTAATTCTTTCATCTCATTTCCAAACAAGGAGTCCCGCACGGCCTCCCATCCTTGGGTGGCGATATTCACAGCAATAGTAACAACACCTACCAGTACAGCAACCCCCACGGCCTTTTTAATTTTTAGCCTTTTCTCCTTTTTTGCTTGCAATTCTTTATAAACCTCATCCTCCATTAATTCGTCCTCTGTAGGTTCTGGCAGAACCTCTTTGGTTTCATTAATAATATCTTCAATAGATGCTCTGTCTGCTCTAGCCTGTCCAGATTCTTGTTGCATTTTAGCAAATTTCACTAAATCAGCCCGTTTAAAAATAGCGTCAAGTTTCTTAAGGGTGGTCGTATCGAAATCGAAATGACCAGCATCCTTGTGGAGTTGTAATCGTTCTATCAATTCATCACTAGTACTTTCTAATGCCGTGGCATCTACCTCTCGGTCGATATACCGTTTTACTATTTCGGTAAGAGAAGAATAATAAGCTTTTGAATTGTTTTGTAGCAATAGATTTGCTCCATCTAATTCTTGTAGAGCTACCATGGCTTCATCATAAGGAGGCAACTGTTTTTCCCGAGCTTTTTTTCTCTTTTTTCTTCGGAAGAGTAAAAACACGATCAATCCAATAAGAAGTAGAGGAAGTATCCAATAAAGTAAGCGTAAAAAATCAAATGGAGGGCTTTCCACTTCAATAGCAGGCTTAATATCGAACATCTTTTGCTTGGTGGTATCCACCGGCACATCTCTCACTTCTACAAAGACAGAATCGATAATAAAAACCCGATCATCTATCATTACCCGCTGAGCAGGAAGTTTATAACGTCCAGAATCGAATTGTGTGATTCCATATTTTTTAATTAGACGGTATTGACCTCCCAACCGAGTCGTGT
>JAHZIZ010000027.1 GCA_022601215.1 Bacteroidota bacterium | reverse complement strand
GGAGATAAGTCGTTTTCTTATTAATATCATTAAAAATTGTATCCTGATCATTCAAGGTTGTTAGCATAGCTAGACCCGCTGCCATCGCTAAAGGATTACCACTTAACGTTCCCGCTTGATACACAGGACCTTGGGGCGCTAGATAGTTCATGATTTCCGCCCTAGCAGCAAAGGCTCCTACAGGTAAACCTCCTCCAATTACTTTTCCAAAGGTTACAATATCAGCATCGACCCCTAATAATTCTTGCACTCCTCCCTTTGCAAGACGAAAACCAGTCATCACCTCATCGAAAACCAACAATATTCCATTGGAATCACATAAAGACCTCAGTCCTTCTAGAAACCCATCTACTGGTGGGATGCAACCCATATTTCCTGCCACTGGCTCCAAAATAATACATGCTATTTGATCCTTATGTTCAGATATTAGATGTGCTACATTTTCAAGGTCATTGTACCTAGCTAATAGCGTGTCCTTTGCCGTTCCTTTAGTAACACCAGGGCTATTTGGAGCCCCAAATGTCACAGCTCCACTACCCGCCTCAATTAAAAAAGAATCACTATGCCCATGATAGCAACCCGCAAACTTTATAATCTTATCTTTTCCTGTAAAACCTCTCGCTAATCGAACAGCACTCATACAGGCTTCCGTTCCACTATTTACAAAACGTATTTTATCAACGTTAGGCACCATAGAAACCGCCAATGATGCAATCTCTGTTTCTATTTCAGTAGGCATACCAAAAGAAGTTCCTTTTTCCGCTTTATCGATAACCGCGGCTACTACTTTTTGATGAGCATGACCTAAAATCATAGGCCCCCAAGAATTGATATAATCTATGAGCGTACGACCATCTGCATCATACAAATAGGCCCCCTTGGCCCTTTCAACAAAAATTGGATCTCCACCTACTGCCTTAAAGGCACGCACTGGAGAGTTAACTCCACCTGGAATTACTTTTTGCGCCTCATTAAATAATGCGCTGCTTCTCTTATAAATCATCTTGGGAAATTATTGTCCGTTAACCGAATGCAAATATAATACTTGCCCAATGGAAATCGCATTAGATGTTAATCCATTATACAATTTTAAGGTCTCGACCGTCATGTCAAATCTACGAGCAATATTATATAAAGTGTCTCCTTTAGAAACGGTATAGGTTTTTATTGTATCGTCTTTGTGTTTTTGATTGTTTGGATACCGAATCTCTCCGCCCAGAACCTCAGTATCATATTGTGTGAGGTTATACCGCTCTACAATACTAATTAGCTTATTGGGATATTTGGGGTCTGTTGCATATCCTGCTTTTTTTAGTCCTCTGGCCCAACCCTTATAATCTGTTTTTTTCAAAGTAAAAAGATCTTGATATCTACTTCTTTGTGTTAAAAATAACGAGTGATCTCGGAAGCTATATTTAGGGTCCTTATACTTTCTGAAACATTCCCCTTTTTCGTCATCATCGTGATATACTCGTTCTCCGGTCCAACTTTTATGACATTTAATTCCGAAGTGATTGTTCGCCTTTCGCGTAAGCTCACCTCTACCGGCCCCACTTTCCAAAATACCTTGAGCCAAGGTAATACTCGCCGGAATGCCGTATTGTAACATCTCATCCTTCGCAATAGCGCTGTAATTGTCAATATAACTCGCAACCACAACGGCATACGGAGCATTCTTGGAAGGTGTTGTGTTTTTCGTTTCAGTAGGAGTTCCTACTTCAGGCTGCCTAACTACTTTACTCCCTTTATTGGCGATTACTACACGTTCCGTTTTCGTCTTTTTTGTTGCAGTCTTCTTTTTGGATTTACAACTAGAGAGACAAATGGACAGAACCACCAGGACGGAAAGCATTTTCAGATTCATTACTATTCTATTTGAGGTAATTGTTTTTTCTTTAATACGACGTTCATACCAGCTATGCCCTGAAGCCCGCCAGTATGCACCGCTAAAATACGGCTATTTTCCTTGAACGCTCCAGCTTTTATCATTTCGACGACTCCATACACCATTTTTCCAGTATAAAGAGGATCTAGTGCCACTCCAGACTCTTTTTTAAAGCCATTCATAAAACGCACTAAAGTCGAATCTATTTTACCATACCCTCCAAAACTATACGTATCGAGTAGTTTAAAATTTGTTTTTGATGTGTGTTTTTGTATTTCTGATACTTGAAACGTCCCTTTTAAAGCAGAAAAACCTATCACTTTCTGATGCGACTGTGACGCCTTAATCACACCTGAAATGGTACCACCTGTTCCCACTGAGAGACAGATATAATCAAATTTGTGAGTGTGTTCAGAAAGCATTTCTTCACAACCCTTTACGGCCAAGGCATTAGTACCCCCCTCAGGAATAGCATAAAAATCTCCAAAAAGTTCCGTCAGTTTTGCTAGGTTTTGCGGTCTGTCTTTGTTTCTATAGGCATCCCTGCTGATAAAATGTAGTTGCATATCTTGACTTTCAGCAAAAGATAAGGTCGTATTTCGGGGAGCTCCATCCAATTCCTCTCCCCGTATGATTCCAATTGTTTTAAACCCTTCACGCCTTCCTGCCGCAGCGACGGCAGCAACATGATTGGAATAGGCACCGCCATAGGTTAGCAAGGTTTCTTTCCCTTGAAGTTTAGCTTCTTTGAGGTTATAATGAAGTTTTCTAAATTTATTCCCAGAAACAAAGGGATCTATCATATCCTCCCGAAGTAAGAACAGCTCCTGACTATGGGAAGCTATATCGTTCAATTCAATTTTTAATATCTCACTATTGTTTTCAGAAAACATTACAATCATTTCTATTGAACGTCAAAAATAACACCAAGAAACACCACCAAACAATAATTATCGTCTAATTCCCATTTAAATTTCCAAACAAAGAGTGTTTTCTCAAACCATTCAATATGTGTGATTTACAGTATAAAAATGTAGGTATTTACGTATTTATGAGTTTTTTAGTGCGTTTCATCGAAAAAAAAAGCTTTTTATTGAATTTTTTAAATTTAGTTCATTACAATTGTTTCACCAAATCACTTAAAATCAATGACATGAGCACACAATTACTCGCACTTATTCTATAAAAGGTAGTAAGCTAATTCACATTTCCAATTTTAGACATGCATTGATGTAGTTAACATACCTATGCCTCTTTGCTTATAAAAATTCCGATCCCCTCTAATTATAAATCTATTATTTATGGTCAAGAATTTTACCCTTACTATTGTATACCTATGCCTAGCCCTATTCCCATTTTCGAATGACTTATTTGGGCAAGTAGGTATTAACACGTCTGACCCCAATGGTGTTTTAGACATTACAAGTGCAACAAATGGTGTTGTACTACCTAGAATGTCTTTAACATCCACCATTGTGCAGGCTCCCGCAGTTAACCCCAAAACTGGCGTTACAACTATTCCAGCCGGAACTACGGTATACAATGATAATACAACAGCTAATGCCTCCAACAATGTATATCCTGGCATGTATGTCTGGGACGGTGCTAAATGGCTAGCATATAACGCTAAAAAACAAAATGAACTCTACGAACAATCTAACGTGGGAAGCTTGCGGTCTATAAATGGTGTAAATACCATATCAGGGCTCGATTCTGAAAGTTTCACTGCGAGCTATACCGGTGATTATCGAGTAGAAGTACGTGTTAACTATGGAGGTGGAGGAGCCTTAGTGCCCAATCAAGGCCCGTCGCCTGGACAATCTGATGGTTATATAAACATTGCAAAAGCATCCGGAACATTTACGTTAACCTTTAACGGCACGAACTATGATATTCCTGCTCATGCATATTCTACTTCATATGACTCTTCCGAAGGAGCTACCAATTATTTTGCCATTTGGCAAGAATTTACAGCCACCTTCATTGTTCCACTTACCGCTGGAGATGTGGTGCCTTTTTCAATGAATTTCACGCAAGATGTAGCGACTACTTATGTGAACAATGGAAATAGTGGAACCGGAATGGGCTATATAGGATATGACATCCCATGTACGGTAGAAATCAACTATGTAGGAGATTAAAGCTAAAAACTATGAAAAAAAACACGATCTATATATGGACTATTTTCCTGGCTATGTTTTCTACCGAAATGCACAGCCAAGTGGGAATAGGAATTGAAAATCCCAGAGGAGCTTTGGATATTAATTCATCTACTCAAGGTCTCGTCTATCCAGTGGTGTCTTTGGTTGCGACTAATGTGCAAACACTAACAAATCCATCCGTCGCTACTATTCTAGCACCTGGGACAACGGTCTATAACGATAATACTGTCGATGCTGATATTTACAGTGTAGCTCCAGGAATGTACACTTGGGATGGAACGGAATGGGTTCCTCAGTTTAGTAAGAAAGATTATAAGTTTTTTGAACAGTCTGCCGATGTCAGAACCGGATCTAGCGATATTACCTATGGAGACCAAACTATAACATTTTCAGACAATACCTTCGTGCCCAGAAATTACGGAAACTACAAAGTACTAGTTACCCTACATTATGGCGCCGGAACTGTAGATGTACCCAGCAGTCCTCAATTTGCAAATTTTGTCGCCTCTGGAGGGCAATTCGACTTTACCTTCAACGGAACTACGACTTCAATCGATTTAGCAAGTTTTTCTGGTTACAATAACGATAGACTTTTTAATGGAGGTTCTGTTTTAGTATTTGAAAATCAATTTAACCAGACCACGCTTTCCACAGTTGAAAACCTAAATCGAGGTACTTCTTATTCCTTTACTCTTACTTTTAATCAGGATACAGCCAATGGATTTGAACAGAATGGTGACGCATTAGGTTTTAATGACGGACGTGGCTATGTAACCATTAATAATGCTGTAAAATGTACCGTGGAAATTACCTATGTAGGTAAATAAACAGTAATGCCCTTTCATATGAAATCAATAAACGTAACAACTCAAACAATAATAATTAGCCTTAGTTTTGGCTTACTTTGTCTCACACAAGCATTTAGTCAAGTGGGGATTAATACCACAGATCCTCAAGGTGCCTTAGACATTAACTCGTCTAGTTTTGGCATGGTTTATCCGAGGGTCGCATTAACTTCTAGTGTAACGGCAGCACCTGTCACACAACCCGATGGAAGCGCTATTGTTGCGGGAACTGTCATATACAACACTAGCAACACCTCCTTAGGTTCCAATGATGTTTCACCAGGATTGCATGTTTGGGATGGCACGAAATGGCTGCACCAATTTTTAAAAGAAGAATACCAAAAATTTGAACAAACAGGTGGTTGTCAACGAACCACTATTAGAGAAAGTTATAGCAATCCTAACCCTAGTGATTCCGATAAAATTAGTGGATTAACCAATAGAACGTTTGATCCTAAATTTTCAGGACGATATAAAGTAGAAGTAAAAGCAAATTTTGCAGGAGGCGAAATAGACCCATTCACCTCTTCCTCGCCTATTTCCCTCGCAACAACCGAGGGTGCTTTCTTTTTAACCATGAGTGGCACAGGTATCGACATTGACCCCACAAGTTCAGTTTTCGACTATACAGAAGGTTGGATTTACACACACTCATATTCTTCACATAACACCATAGAAAGTCCTAATATTCAAAACCAAGAGGTTGAACATTTCGGAGTTCTGGTATATTACTTATATTTAATGGAGAATTCCACCTATACGTTTACCCTAAGTAATTGTATCAATACAGGCCATGCCTACTTCCTTAATAATGGAGATTCTGGAGCAGGACAAGGACATATTGGACACGACATTCCGTGCAGTGTAGAATTTACATATATAGGAGACTAAGTGGAAGATTAATTTCAAACATCAATACCTCCTCTAAAGTATTTTCATATTCCATGGCTCGCTTACTTTTAAACATCGTTTAGTGCCCAATAATGAGTAATTTATAATTAAGAAATAGGTCTGAAATTAATTCAAATCTCAACCCATTGTTAAACAAGCTCTTAAGCATGTATCGTTTCACAAAAAGGGTTTTCGACTAAATGCCTGCTATAAAACAGATTGCAACAAATATCATTATATAAATATCTGATTTTCAATATTTTGAATTCAACCCCTTCTTAACAGAGTGCATTACATCGAATAAATTAGCGCTTCATGGATAAATTTTCATACCTTTCGGTGCCAAATCATTCAACCTACCCGCTTATGGTTAAGAATTTTACTCTTAAGACCTCATACCTTTTAATTACTACATTCCTATTATCTAACAGCATAAATGGACAAGTAGGTATCAATGAATCTGATCCTAATGGAGTTTTAGACATTTCAAGCTCAAGCCAAGGTGTTGTGCTACCAAGAATGTCCTTAACATCGACCGTCCTTCAAGCACCTGCAGTAAACCCAAAGGATGGTGTTACCATAATTCCAGCAGGAACTACGGTATACAATGATAATACGACAGCTAATGCCTCCAACAATGTATATCCTGGAATGTATGTCTGGGACGGTGCTAAATGGCTCGCATATAATTCTAAAAAACAAAATGAACTCTACGAACAATCTAATGTAGGAAGCCTACGATCAGTAAATGGTGTAAACATAATTGCTGGCCTGGATTCCGAAAGTTTCACTGCGAGTTATACCGGTGATTACCGAGTAGAAATGCGGGTAAATTATGGAGGAGGAGGAGCCCGAACACCTAACCAAGGAGCTGCACCAGGTCAATCAGATGGCTATCTAAACATAGCGCAAGCATCTGGGACATTTACCTTAACTTTTAATGGAAGCACGTATGACGTGCCAGCTCATGCGTACTCTACCGCCTATGATTCATCAGAAGGAGCTACCAATTATTTTGCCATCTGGCAAGAATATACCGCTACCTTCATAGTCGCACTTTCGGCAGGCGATGTTGTTCCTTTTTCCATGAACTTTACACAAAATCTAGCTACCACATATGAAAATGACGGAGACAGTGGTGATGGTAGAGGTTATATCGGATATGATATACCATGTACGGTTGAAATTAACTATGTAGGAGATTAAACATCGACATTATGAAAAAAACCACAATCTATATTTTAACCACACTTGCAGTTGTATTTTGTGCTAAAATACACGGTCAAGTAGGAATAGGGACTGAAAATCCCAGGGGAGCTTTGGATATTAATTCAACCACTCAAGGACTTGTCTACCCGGTAGTATCGTTAGCAGCCACTAATGTACAAACACTAATTAACCCCTCTGTAGCTACAATTTTAGCACCCGGAACCACGGTCTATAATGATAGCACAGTTGACGCTGATATTTACAGTGTAGCTCCAGGAATGTATACTTGGAATGGAACGGAATGGGTTCCGCAGTTTAGTAAGAAAGATTATAAGTTTTTTGAGCAATCTGCCGATGTGAGAACTGGATCTAGCGATATTACTTATGGAGACCAAACTATTCCATTTTCAGACAATACCTTCATACCGAGAAATTATGGAAACTATAAAGTTCTAGTCACCTTGCATTACGGCGCGGGCACAGTGGATGTTCCGAGCAGTCCTCAGTTCGCTAATTTCGTGGCCTCTGGAGGGCAATTCGACTTTACCTTTAATGGAACTACAACTTCAATTGATTTAGAAAGTTTTTCTGGCTACAATAACGATAGACTATTTAATGGAGGCTCCGTACTAGTATTTGAAAATCAATTTAAGCAGACAACCCTTTCCACTGTTGAAAATTTAGATCTTGGCACCTCTTATTCGTTTACCTTAACTTTTAATCAGAATACAGCTGATGGATTTGAACAAAATGGTGACACTTTAGGCTTTAATGACGGACGCGGCCACGTAACCATTAACAACGCTGTAAAATGTACTGTGGAAATTACCTATGTAGGAAAATAATTATTAATGCCTCTACTTATGAAATTAAAAAAATACATGCAAAAAGCGATTACAATTTCCTTATGTCTTAGCATTCTTTGTTTATCAGAAGTAATTGGACAAGTGGGTATAAATACTACGGACCCTCAAGGTGCCTTAGACATTAACTCGTCTAGTTTTGGTATGGTATATCCGAGGGTTGCCTTAACTTCTAGTGTAACGGCAGCACCTGTCACACAACCAGATGGGAGCGCTATTGTTGCGGGAACTGTTATATACAACACTAGCAATACCTCCTTAGGTTCCAATGATGTTTCACCAGGATTGCATGTTTGGGATGGCACAAAATGGCTACACCAATTTTTAAAGGAAGAATACCAAAAAATTGAGCAAACAGGTGGCTGTCAGCGAACTACAATTAGAGAAAGCTATAGCAACCCCACTCCTCTGGACGCCGATAATATTGCGGGCATTACTGCTCAAACTTTTGACCCTAAATTTTCAGGGCGATATAAAGTAGAAGTTAAAACGAATTTTGCAGGAGGCGAAATAGACCCATTCACCTCTTCCTCGCCTATTTCCCTCGCAACAACCGAAGGCGGTTTCTTTTTCTCCATGAGTGGTTCTGGTGTCGACATTGACCCCACAAGTTCAGTTTTCGACTATACAGAAGGTTGGATTTACACACACTCATATTCTTCACATAATACCATAGAAAGCCCTAATATTCAAAACCAAGAAGTTGAACATTTCGGAGTTCTAGTATATTACCTATATTTAATGGAGAATTCTACCTATACGTTTACCCTGAGTAATTGTATCAACACAGGCCATGCCTACTTCCTTAATAATGGAGATTCTGGAGCAGGACAAGGGCATATTGGACACGACATTCCATGCAGTGTAGAATTCACATATTTAGGCGATTAATCATATCATAAGAAGTTGATTGAAAATAAAATTTAATTCAAAAAAAATGTTACGACAAAGAATTTACCTACTGTTTTTATGCATTCCGCTAATTGCTAGTGCTCAAACCCCCTGCAGCAGTGATGATATTAATAACCCCGGCATTATTAATCAAGCTGGTACAGCCAATGATTTTGACTGCGTTGGACTCACACTCCAATCTTATATTTCTGCTTCTACTATGGGTGGAGCTGAAGCACAAGATTCTTGGGGTTGGACAGATCCATTAGACGATAAAGAATATGCCATTGTAACTCTTGACAACGGAACTGCTTTTGTAAACATTACAGATCCGGTAAATCCTCTCTATTTGGGAAGATTGGATTCTCATTCTGGCGGTTCAAACCTTTGGAGGGATGTAAAAGTTTATAATAATCACGCCTACATAGTAAGTGAAGTTACTTCAGATGGGGTTCAAATTTTTGACCTTACTACGCTAAGAGGATTAACAGGATCCCCGGTGGTTAACTTTACGGAAGATGGCTTTCTCTTCATAGGCGACGGTGGAAGTAATGATGGTAGAGCGCACAATATTGTAATAAATGAAGACTCTGGTTTTGCTTACATTGTTGGTGTAAATAGAAGTTCTAATTCATCAGACGGACCCATATTTGTGGACCTATCGAACCCAACAAGCCCTAGCATTGTAGGAGAATATGGTCCTAGCGACTACTTCCATGATGCCCAAGTTGTGACTTATGACGGACCTGACCCAGATTATCAAGGTCGCGAAATCATGATTGGATGTAATGAAAACAACATGAAAATTGTAGATGTAACCGATAAATCAAATCCAATTGACATTTCAACAGTGGTGTATGCAAACACTAATTATACACATCAAGGTTGGTTTACAGAGGATAAAAGGTTTTTTATTGTAGGTGATGAGACGGACGAGCAAAATATTGGTTTTAACACAAGAACATTGGTCTTCGATTTACAAGATTTAGACCAAGCCGGAGTTAATGCCAATAATCCAGGAGGAAATGCTTTTTATACTTATACGGGATCAACAGCAGCAATTGACCATAATGGATATGTTAGAGGAAATCGTTTTTACCTTGCTAATTATTCTGCCGGTGTTCGAGTGCTAAAAGTTGACGGGCTCTATGATGCAACACCTAGCATGGAAGAGGTAGATTACATGGACACCTACAAACCAAATAACACAGCAGCTTTTAACGGAACTTGGAATGTATATCCATATTTTGATAGTGGAAATCTCATTGCTACTGGTTTTGGAAATGTAAGTGTTAATGGAGACGGCGGACTATTCGTCATGAAAGATCCTAACTATGACAACACTGATCCAACCGCTATTTGCCAATCTTATACTGCAACTATTGACGGAACAACAAACACAGTTACAATTGATGCCTTAGATGTAGACGGTGGATCTACCGACGACTTCGGTATTGTTAAAAGAACGCTTACTGGACAAACCACATTCACTTGTGCCGATGTAGGAACTCACTCAGTTACACTGACCGTAGAAGACGATTATGGTAATAGTGCTTCCTGTGTTGCAACAATAACAGTTGTAGGAGAGACTACTACATATACTGGGGGTGCCTGGGATAATGGAACTCCTGGAGCAGGTTCAAATGCAAAATTTAGCCAAAACTACAATACATCGGCTGGTGATATAACAGCTTGCTCTTGTGAAATTGATGCCGCTGCAACCGTTACAATTGGTGCAGATGAGTTTATTGATATCACCCAAAATATTACTGTAAATGGTACCTTAACTGTGGAACACCAAGGTACGGTACGTCAGGATGATGATAATGCTACAACTGTGAACAATGGAACGATCAATGTTGAGTTAAGCACTCCTTCATTAGACGAGCG
>JAHZIZ010000248.1 GCA_022601215.1 Bacteroidota bacterium | reverse complement strand
TTTCACAGGAGCAGTTAATGATAAAAAAGGACATTTTGAAGCGGCAGATGGTGGAACTCTTTTTTTAGATGAAGTTGGTAATTTGTCTTATGAAAATCAAGTGCAATTGTTGCGAGCGCTTCAAGAACGGAAAATAAAACCAGTAGGAAGTAATACAGAAATTAAGGTAGATGTGCGAATTATTTCAGCGACGAACGAAGATTTGTTAGATGCTGTCGATAAGGGAAATTTTAGAGAAGATCTTTATCACAGACTCAATGAATTTTCTGTTGAAATACCTCCCCTCTCTGAACGAAAAGAAGATCTATTTCTCTATATTGAATACTTTTTAAATCAAGCTAATATCGCATTGAATAAGGAAGTGCTTGGCCTGTCTTCTGAAGTAGAGAAGGCTTTTAAAAAATATAATTGGCCTGGGAACCTCCGTGAGCTTAAAAATGTAATCAAAAGGGCCGTGCTCTTATCTACTGCTCCATACATTGAATTGGATGTAATACCTCGAGAAGTGGTTGTGCCTTCAGAAAAAACAACGATAAAGAATTTTTCAAAAAGCTATAATGAAAAACAACTTATAATAAATGCCCTTGAGGAGGCGGGGAATAATAAGTCTAGAGCCGCAAAACTTCTCAATATTACCCGAAAAACATTGTATAATAAATTGGAGCAATATAATCTTAGACAGTAATCTTAGCCCGATTTTGTAAAGCAGCAATTAAGTCCTTTACTTCAACCGATAAGGTCGCAAAGAGACTTTCTATTTCCGATTTAGATGTATTATTGCGAGCACAATGCTCCATAGTTTCCAAAATAGGAAGAACACGTTCTGCACTTAGTTGTCTGCACATGGTCAACATTTTGTGAGCAGTACTTTGTAGTAAATCACAGTCGAAATTTGTTATTGAACTTTTTATCAGCGCCATATCCTCTTCCGTTTGCTCATAGAAAATAGTAAGGACTTCATTAATACTGTCTTCATTGCTGAGAAAAGATTCTAAAAAAGCTAAGTCGTACAATGCGTGAGTACTGTTTTTAAACACTTCTATTTCGGGAAGATGTGTTTCAATGTTTGTTAAGAATAGTGGGCTCAACGCTGCTATCAATTGATTTTTACTGAAAGGTTTTTGGAGCATGTCCGTAAAACCATGTGACAAGTATTCTTCTTTGAGATGCTTTTTTGCTCCCGTCATGGCTAAAACCGGTTGAGAATGATAGTTGATTATTTCACCATCTTGTAACGATTTTAAGACAGCAAATCCATTATGTTCAGGCATTTCTATATCGGTTAAAACAAAGTCGAAAACAAGGTCGTCTTCATTTTTAAAATCCTGAAAGCGCGTAAATCCCTGTGCTTTGATATCCATTTGCTCAAAGAGTTCTTTTAGGAGCTGAATCATGGACGGATCATCGTCAATAATTACAGCTTTAATTGACGAACTAATTGGCGCTGGATGAAAGCTTTTCTCAGGCACTATTTTGATGGCATTAGTAACTGTTAAGGGTAGAGTGAAAAAAAATGTACTTCCCTCTCCTAACTCACTTTTCACTTTTAGAGTACCTCCTAAAAGCTGCGCTATTTTTTTTGAAATGGCCAATCCTAATCCACTACCACCAAAGCGTTTAAAGGTGTCTTTTTCTGCCTGAGTGAACTCCTTAAAAATGAGTTGTTGTTTTTCTTTTGAAATTCCAATTCCAGAATCTGTTACGGCTATCTCAACGTTATAAATACCCTCGACGGCTTTTAAAATATTCGCCGTGATCTGGATCCGGCCTTTTTCAGTGAACTTGTATGCATTACTCACTAGGTTATGAATAATCTGTTGAATGCGAAGTGGATCACTAGTAAAAACTTTACCCTCTAAGGTTTCATCGATGTATAAGTTTAACGAAATGGGCTTTTCGATATGTAAATCCTTGGATGCTTTCGCAATTTGATGAAGAAGATTCTCAAGAGAAAAGGGAACACTATCAATGGGTAATTTTCCCGCTTCGAGTTTAGAAAAATCTAAGAGATCATCAACCATCTGACTTATAAAATGAGCACTAGATGCAATTTGTTGGGTATAATTGAGCTGTTTAGTGGAAAGGGATGTATGTGTAAATAATTCAGAATACCCAACAATGGTATTTAATGGAGTCTTTAAATCGTGACTCACCGTTGCCATTAATTGCTCTCTTGTTTTTAATACCTCTTCGGAATACTGTTTTTCACTCTGCAACTTCCTTTTAAATTTTTCAGCTTTAAAGAAATCGGTAATCAATAAATAAGAAAATACTAAAATGGCAAGAACCCCAGAAGCACCAGCAATTTTAAGAATGTTTTTGGTGCGAGCCTCAGAGGCTTGCCTCTCCTTATTTTCAAGCAAACGATTCTTGGTTACTTCTGAATCAAAATCACTCATCATTTTTCTTAACTGTAAGGATATATCCAATTCGGTTTTCAACAATTCATTTTCCTTTTCTTTTAAAGCCCGCCTCATGGCCGAATTCTCCCTTTTAGCATCCATAACGATAAATCGAGACAAGACCACTAAAGAATCTACAGTGATGCTTTTTACTCGATTTTTTTTAAGATTGGTTTCTGTAATATATTCAGCCCAGTCCTCGTAAACTTTTCTAGCACGATCGGATAGGAGCTCAGGTTCTCTTACAAAATCTTCAAATTCTTGACGTCCGGTTTTAAGATCGAATTTTTTGAATTCTCTTAAAATATCATCAAATGAAGTGTTTTTTTCACTAGTGAGCTTAAGCAAATACAGCTGTTTAATATTTTCAGATTTCTTTGTTAAAAGGGATTTTACCGAATCTAGTTGTTGTTTTTGTAGTGAGTCTTCGATTCGTTTCTTTAGTTCTTCAATGTTGTTATAAAGAGAATCACTTTTTTGAAGATAGGTATCAAAATCACTTTGTTTTTGAGTGAGCAAGGCAATTCGAGAAAAACTGTCAGTTTCGTAAACTTCATTAATGACGGAACCCGTTTCAATGATTTTTTCTGTTTCAGGGTCTTTAGCCGCTTCCGCTATGTAATTTTGATATTCAGTATATAAAAAATAACTAACAACCACGGCCAATGCTCCCAGAATCAGGTAACTGATTATAATTTTAAATGGGAATTGATTCTTTGGGCTGCTCATCAATTAAAGGTACAGGTTATCAAATAGTTAAACAATTAAATAAGTCTTAAAAAATTGTGTGTTTTTACGAATTAGAATTAAAACTCTTTTGTACTTTTGTCTCATATCTCAAAGGGGTGCTTTTACCATGTAAAGGCTGAGATTATACCCATTGAACCTGGGCAGGTAATGCTGCTAAGGAAGCCGAGCGAAAAAAGATATCCGTTGGATATTTCTTTTAGCAAAGCACTGGTTGGCAGGCTAGAGATTGACTTCTTTTGCCAAATATTTTTTTAATTTTTAATCAAGAATAATTCCCCCTTTTATTCGTAACAAACCATTATTACGAATGAAAAAGCTACTTTTTTCAATGTTGTTTGCCGTAAGTTTTATAACCGTTTCGGCACAAAAAACTACCACTACGAATGATACCGTCAAGGTAGAAAAACTAGATGAAGTTTTTCTTAAATCTGTACGTGTGTCTGCAGACTCTCCTATCACGCACTCTAATATGGATAAGGAAGAGCTTTCGAAGAGAAATCTCGGACAAGATTTACCTCAATTACTCAATTTCTTGCCTGCTGTCGTAACTACTAGTGATGCCGGAGCTGGAGTGGGGTACACGGGAATCCGTGTAAGAGGAAGTGATGCTACTCGAGTAAATGTAACAATTAACGGAATTCCATATAATGACAGTGAAAGTCAAGGAACTTTTTGGGTAGACTTACCAGACTTTGCTTCCTCTGTCCAAAGTCTACAGTTACAGAGGGGTGTTGGAACTTCTACCAACGGATCAGGTGCCTTTGGAGCGAGTCTAAACATATTGAGTGACGGGATCTCAAAAAATCCAAGTGCTGAGTTGTCTACCAGCTATGGATCTTTTGAAACCTTAAAACATACCGCAAAGTTTACAACAGGATTATTACAGGATCGTTTTGAAATTTCAGGACGCCTCTCGAAGATTACAAGTGACGGATACGTTGACCGCGCCTCAAGTGATTTAAAATCATATTTTGTTCAAGGGGCTTATAAGGGTGACAATACTTTGATAAAAGTATTAGCATTTGGAGGTAGAGAAGTGACTTATCAGTCCTGGTTTGGGATCGACGCCGAAACCTTAGAAACAGATCGAACTTTTAATCCAGCTGGGATGTATACCGATGAGGACGGAACGGTTCGTTTTCACGAAAACCAAGTAGATGATTACGATCAAGATCACTATCAATTACTTTGGAACCAGCGTTATGATAATAATTGGAGTACAAACGTAACGCTTAACTACACTAAAGGGCAAGGATTTTTCGAAGAATATAAAGAAGATGGTGAGCTTCAGTTTCACGGACTTTCACCTGTTATAGTGGAAGGGGAAACAATCTCCAATGCTGATTTAATTCGTCGTCGTTGGTTGGATAATAACTTTTATGCCATCAATGGAGATGTGAATTATAAAGATGACCAATGGGATGCTACTACAGGTGTTTTTTATAGCTATTATGAAGGATTGCATTTCGGTGAAGTGATCTGGTCTCGCTTTTTTACGGAGGGTAATTTCGGGGATCAATACTATTTCGGAACTGGAGATAAACATGAATTCACAGCCTTTTCTAAAGCCACGTTCAAGCTAGATGATACATGGAGTTTTTATGGGGATCTACAAGCGCGAATTGTCAATTATAAAACGGGAGGTCTCACTAGTGATGTTGTTGACTTAGAAGTGGATGAGACCTATGAGTTTTTCAATCCGAAATTTGGAGCTACTTATAAGTTTAATGAAAGAAATCAGTTATATGCATCGTATAGTAGGGCTAATAGAGAGCCTAATAGATCCGACTTTGAAGGTGGGACAACTGTTGCAGAACAACTTGACGATTACGAATTAGGCTGGAGATTCGTTTCCCCAAAGGTGCAAGTGAACTCAAATGTGTATTATATGGACTACAAGAATCAATTGGTCCTAACCGGAGAACTTGACAATTCAGGTGCGCCAATTAGAACAACGAGTGGAAATAGTTATCGCTTAGGATTGGAAGTAGATGCCGTAATACAGCTTTCTAATAAATTCGCATTACGCCCTAACGCCGCCTTGAGTAACAACAAGAATAAGGATTTTGTAACATCTAAAGATGGAGCCTTGGTAAATTTGGGAGATACAGATATCTCCTTTTCACCATCTGTCATTGCCGCAAATATGATTGAATACAAACCGATAGAAGGACTTCAGTTGGCCTTCCTTTCAAAATTCGTAGGGGATCAATATATGGGCAATATTGATAGTGAGGTGTCCAAGTTGGATAGTTACTTCACCAATGATTTTAGTGTTAATTATACTTTGAAGAATGTTCTATTTATGAAAGAAATAGTACTTTCAGGATTGGTCAACAACCTATTTAATGTTGAGTACGTATCTAATGGATATTTCTTCACTTTTGATGATACTTGGACCGACCCGGATACAATTACCACCATCGAAGGGGCGGGATTCTATCCGCAAGCAACAACCAATTTTTTAGTAGGCGCTACGGTAAAGTTCTAAGACGAATAAAATACCTAATGATTAAAAACGGACACTGTTTTAGTGTCCGTTTTTAATGGTCTAAAAGCTAGACTTGTGTTAACAACATTTTGATGTATTGCAGTTTCTTCTCAACGCAATATTATTATCCAGCATTGCTAGTCTCATTGCATTTACAGAAAATCCATCTCTTACTATTTCTATGTTTGAAAGGTCACCTTCCGCACTAACTGAGAATAGGAGTGAATCGTTTTTACTGCAAGGAATCCACTTAAATGGGCCTACAATTTCATAGGCATTTGGCTGAATGTCTTGAATTCTTAAAGACGCCGTTTGCAGTTTAGTAAAGTCTTGCGGCCAGCACAATTCTTCTTTATCCTTATGACAACATTGTGGCGAGTTTTTGAAACCTTTTACTTGTACAGGCCCCGTGTTTTCAAGACCACGGTTACGTACAATTACATAAGCGTAATTAGTTTGCCCTACTAATGGTAGCTGACTGTCATTGCCATTGTCCGGTTTTTGACGATTCCAAATATCTAAGGAATCACAAATGTCTTTGGAATAATCATATTCGCCCATTCTGCCGTCATTGATGTAAACATCGTATACCGGTGGAAGTCCATTAAAAGCATTCTGTTTTTCGAATGCCCATCGTATTACCTTGTGCACGATTCGTCCTATATGACATTCAAAATCTATGGTTGCCAAATCAGATTGAATCATAGTGTTTGTCCAATCTTCTGGAGAATTACTATTGGTAACAGGCGTTAACATACCAATAGAAAAGAAAATGAGGTATGCCGTATATCTGGCGGCCCATTCTCGAGTGCATAAGTCATCACTATCGCCTCCTAACGCTTGGTATAATCTAAAATGAGAAGATGATAATAATTGTTCACTTCCATAGGCGCCATCATCATTGGCGCCATACCAGCCCCATCCTGCGGCTACCGTCCTATCATGGCGTCTATCTATACCAGGATTGGCAAGCGTAAGCCAAGGAAAAGTGATAAATCGATCTGGATTTATGGAGCGAGGATCCATTAATACGGCAGCCAAACTATCTCCTGCACTATGGCAAAAACCAAAATTTGGAGAATGCACATTATCCCATAAAATGGCATGGCCAAATTCGTGAAGGGCGATTCTCCTGCTGAGAGATATTCCAACAGTTGTTCCAGTTTGCATCAGTCCGTAGTGAAAACCACCGGAACCGTCACCCGCAACATTACCAGGTGCGCAGGCGTTTACACAGCCAAATGAACCGTTGTGATCAACAGGAACAGGAAATGTAGTCCCGTCAAAATAAACGGTCATGTCAAACCCCATATCCGATACAAGTCGGAAAAGATAATCATTATGTACATAGGCATTAACGGCGGCAAACTCCTGTGTTGGAACATCATAATCAAAGTTTGTTGCACTTGTCGGATTAATATTTGGTGGTAAAGTGAGTTCGGCAATTTCTACAAATTCTCCACTCAAGCTAAAAGGTGGGCCGGGAGGGTTTAGATTGGCGATAGCTCTTGGGTTACGTATTCCGTTAAGAACGGCTAAAGACGAAGTAGGTAAAATGGAATTATCGGCAGTCATGGCACCCGGCGCATCATCGTAAACAAGTCCGCCCAAGTTGTCCGTAAGAACACGAACATATAGAACCGAAGAAGAAGCATTGTCCAAAATCATTCTCCAATGTAATTTACCCCAAGGCATGGTTGTCGAAAAAAGGACTTCAGTAGCCTGGTAATACCCATTTTCCTTAATACTTTTAGCTACTTCTGGAATACGTAAATGGGGTAATTCTTGAAAGATACCAATGTTTTCTATCTTGTGTTCGCCTCGTTTCTTTTTATGAGTATCTTGTCTCTTGTCTTTTTGAAATTGATAGATAATTTCGGTTTGAGCATTGATAATTACTTCATATTTAAATTTTGATAGATCAACTTTGAGGGCTTTTAGGCGAAGTATATTACGCTCAATGTCTAAGGATTTTATGATCAATTCAGGCGTTATTGCATCCTGCAATTCGGTCATCTTAATGGCCTTCATATTTGAAGCCAATTTGTTGTCGTGTCCTTTGCTTATGGCCGATAAGATTCCATAGGTTTCTGCTTCATACGTTACGTTAATACCGTGATCCCAAACAGGAATACCATTATAGTACAGTTGGAAAAGTGACGTAGTGACCCCTTTTAGTGTTCTGGATAAAGATTGTTGATAATAATGACGCTTTCTTAATGAGTCTTTTTTAGGGGCCTTGATATAACACGGAAAGTCACCATCTAATTCTCTTTTCAAAAAGGCTTGAAGATTTTTCTCTCCCTGTTTATTTTTAACAAAAAGTGGTGTTGTAAAAAACTGATTCGATTTCATAACATACAATATTTAATGTCCTTGTTTGCACTCAAAAAACTAGATTGAGATAGCATTCAACAAGGAGCGGTTCATCATTGTAAAGTTAGAAACAGGCACGCGGTTTATCGCAGTTAATTAGCTGATAATCAAGAAGAAAAACACTTTTTGTTTACAGTGTATTTACCTGTTAATGAATGTGGTTTTAGCGTTAAAGGAATATTTAATTGGATACTGTAATGGTTTCTCCATTCCGCTGAATAACATATTGTAGCATAGGATAGCTATCAGGATTGGATTGATGTTGTCCAGTGACAATATCATAAGAGTTTTCATCATTTGAACAAGGACAGGTGGCAATAATACCTTCAACTTCCATTTGAGAACAACCGCTTGGAACGTGATTTGGATCACTAAGGTCGAACGCTGTATAGAGGTCATTATTAACATTATAAACAATGATTCCTCTAATCCCCTGACTTGAAATAACTACAGAGCTTCCTGGGAATTGTAGCGGATTATATTGAGGTAGATTTAAATTGAGAGAAAGGCTCACCGGAGGGGTAACAAGAAACGGATTTCTGTTGTTAATATTGTCATCATCACTTTTGCATGCTAGTGCCACTAACAGCAATAAACTAATACCTAATAATCGAAACATATTTATTTTTTGGACTACGAAAGTACATAAAAACGGAAAAAAACTAATTTTTTGTATATTTGTTTAACTAATCCCGTCGTGTATGGGATTTTTTGTATTTAATACTGAAATGAGTGCCACTGCGTTTATTTCAATAGCATTTAGAATAATCGTGTCATAGACATAAACGATGAAGTTATGAGTAAAGTATCTTATTACAGTGCCGAAGGATTAAAGAAGTTACGTGAAGAGTTAAACCAATTAAAGGATATTGAGCGTCCTAAAGCTTCTCAAGCTATTGCTGAAGCCCGGGATAAAGGGGATTTGAGTGAGAATGCAGAGTACGATGCGGCTAAAGAGGCGCAAGGAATGCTAGAAATGCGAATTTCAAAACTTGAAGAAACACTTGCAGGAGCACGTTTAATAGACGAATCTCAACTAGATACATCTAAGGTTTTGGTTCATTCAACGGTGAAAATAAAGAATCAAACCAACGGGATGGAAATGAGTTATAAGTTGGTAGCTCAAAGTGAAGCCGATCTTAAAACCGGTAAAATTTCCGTAGATTCTCCCATCGGAAAAGGTTTGCTTGGTAAAGAAGTAGGCGATGTAGCCGAAATACAAGTGCCAAACGGCATTATGAAATTTGATATTATTGAAATCTCAAGAGACTAATGGCTTCCATTTTCACAAAAATAATTCAAGGTGATATACCATGTTATAAAGTAGCAGAGGACGAACAATTCATTGCCTTTTTAGATATAAACCCTAATGCCAAAGGCCATACGCTCTGTGTTCCAAAACAGGAAATTAATAGAATTTTCGAAATGAATGAGGAACATTATCTCGCTTTAATGAAGTTTTCAAGAAGAGTGGCCAAAGCTCTTGAAAAGAGCATTCCATGTGAACGAATTGGAATGTCTGTGATTGGTTTAGAAGTGCCTCATGTACACGTGCATCTCATTCCTATTAACGAAATGAAGGATATGACCTTTCAACATAAAGTGGTATTATCTTCAGATGAGATGACGGCGCTTGCCAGTACCATACATGGGCATCTTTAATTATTTGAAATAGTAAATCAACGCAGCAATGGTAATAGCGTCTACAAGAATTATAATATAAGCGAGGGGTTTTAATTTAAGACCAGACCCTCTTGGTATTGCTAATTTGCTGTGGTATTCATATACCCGTTCTATGTCTTCATCCCATTTTACTGGATACACTTGTTCTTTGCAATGGTGGCAATACAGTTTTTCTATGACTTCTTTTTTTGCCTTACTGTAGAATTTATTTTCTATTTCCAATTGAGAGAAACTAAATTCTAGTCCATTATTGGCGTAGCATTCAGGGCAATTGTTTTTAATTCGAGCTGTATGTAATAAATGGGTCTGTTCTTTCATGGTTAGTTTACTAGAGGTAGTAACATTTGAAACGTTGTACCAACATCTTTAGTGCTTTTGGCTACCGAAATTTTACCTTTATGGTACTCTTCAATGATCCTTTTAGCAAGAGAGAGTCCTAATCCCCATCCTCTTTTTTTTGTAGTAATTCCTGGTTTAAATATCTTTTTCTGATCTCGCTTTGGAATTCCCTTTCCAGTATCGCTAATATGAATCACCGCATTCTTTTCATCTGGAATGATTTCAATGGTTATTTTACCTTGTCCACGCATCGCATCAATTCCATTTTTCACCAAGTTTTCAATGGTCCATCCATAAAGCTGAGGATTTAGGTTGACCGGTAGGTTTCTTTCAGGAAGTCTGATTTCAAATTCAATTAGTTTTGAACTTCTACTTTTTAAGTATTCTGAAGCTTTCCGAGTTTCAGCAACAATGTCGATAACATCTAGTTTGGGCTTAGATCCTACTTTCGAAAAACGATCCGTAATAGTTTCTAAGCGGGAAATGTCTTTTTCCATTTCCACAATGTAGCTTTCATTTACGTTTTCAGATTTCAAAATTTCAGTCCACCCAACTAAAGAAGATAAAGGAGTCCCAATTTGATGCGCTGTTTCCTTAGCCATTCCAGCCCAAAGTTTGTTTTGTTCTGCCGATTTAGACGTTTGATAAAAGAAGTATAACGCAACGAAAAACAAGGTGATAATTAAAATGAGGACTGCTGGATAGTACTTTATTTTAGTTATAATGGGGGAATTACCATAGTATAGTACAGAAAGCACCTCCTCTTTGTAAATAATATCAATTGGAGTGTATTCGGTCTTAAATTGAGATATAAGTTTTTTAATAGTCACCGTATCATTGACACTCAGTGTCCCTAGATTGTTTAGATTATACCTGTTATCTTTCAGGGAATGCAAAATCATAGGAGTAGTATGATTGCTCTGTAAGATCTTGATTACAAAATCACCTTCATTACTGGAAGCAGTCATGTCAATATCCTTGAGCTCTTCTTGCGCTGCCGCCCAGATTTCCATCTTGCTGCGCTCGTTTTCTTTAAGTTCTTTGAAAAAATGTAATGTATTAAATAAGACAAGGGCAATGATAATGACAGACATTATAATGAACACCCAACGGGTAAGCGTAGATTTGCTCGGCATATAGAAAGCTATTTTTCAGTTTAAATATAATGTTATTCTGTTAATATTATTGTACAAACTCATTTTTACAAGCCGTATGGTTTCGGTACATTTGCGATGATGTTAAGTATAGACCCTCAGGCGATAACCACGCCAGAATTACATGGTTATTTATTAGGAGCCGTAGCGCCTCGACCTATTTGTTTTGCTAGTACGGTAGATGCAGATGGAAATGTGAATTTGGCTCCTTACAGTTTCTTTAATGTATTTAGTGCGAATCCGCCAGTAATGATATTTTCTCCTGCTAGACGGGTGCGAGGAAATACAACCAAGCATACTCTGGAAAACGTACTAGAAACAAGAGAGGTGGTTATTAACATTGTGAGCCATTCTATGGTCCAGCAAATGAGTTTGTCTTCTACTGAATATGACAAGGGTGTGAATGAATTTGTAAAAGCAGGTTTTACTGAAATTCCTTCTGAAAGAATAACCCCTCCTAGGGTGTTAGAAGCACCTGTTCAATTTGAATGTAAAGTGAATGATGTGATTGCTCTGGGTGAAGAAGGTGGCGCAGGAAATTTAGTCATAGCAGAAGTTGTTCAGTTGCACGTAAATGAAGATATACTAGATGCCGATGGAAAAATTGATCCTCTTAAAATAGATACTGTTTCACGTTTAGGGGGTAATTGGTATAGTAGAGCAAAAGACGGTTTGTTTGAAGTAGAAAAACCACTGCGAACCTTGGGTATTGGAGTAGATGCATTGCCAGAAGGGATTAGATTGAGTACCGTTTTAACCGGCAATGATTTGGGAATGCTAGGAAATATAGAATCATTACCCAATGAAAATGAAATAGTGGATATGATTACCACGGTAAGAAATACTTCGGTTGAACAGGTCCATCAAAGAGCACAAGGATTATTATCATACGGGAAAACAAGGGATGCATTGTGTTTATTATTAGCAAAAGATAGTTTAAAATAATTGAAGTTTAATTTGAAGTTACCGGTCTATTCGGGAATATATTATGGAAGTACAAGGAAAAATAAAAATGATTGATGAAACTAAAACCTACGGAAGTAATGGTTTTAGAAAGAGAGAAGTGGTAATCACTACTGAAGAGCAATATCCGCAGCATATATTGGTGGAGTTCGTACAGGACAAATGCGATTTACTCAACGCATATCAAGCTGGGCAGAGTGTAAAAGTAAGTATTAATTTGCGCGGACGAGAATGGGTAAACCCGCAAGGAGAAACAAAATATTTTAATTCTATACAAGGATGGCGAATTGAGAATTTGTCTCAGGCAAATGCTGGGTCTCCAGAGATGCCTCCGATGCCACCGGCAGATGCTTTTGAACCTGCTACCGATTTTAATGAGGAAGATCATGACGATTTGCCTTTCTAAGTGTTAGCATACATCATTGATATTAAAATCCCGCCTTAGTGCGGGATTTTCTATTTTAGCCTCATGAAGATCACTCAAACAATAGAAACGCTTTTTAAAAAGTTTCTTCCTTCGCCTTTCGCGATTGCCATTCTCCTTACTCTATTGACAATGGTGCTAGCTTGGTTGTTTACTGAACCTCCTGTTGATGAACCTCCTTTGTTAGCTATACTGTCCTACTGGGAAAGTGGTATATGGAGTAACGGGCTTTTGGTATTTGCCTACCAAATGATGCTTATCTTGGTATTGGGACACATCTTAGTGTTGAGTAAGCCGATGAATTATCTTATTCAGGGGCTAACTAATTATGTAAGCAACACCCGAAATGCGGTTATTTTAGTGAGTGTAACTACGATGCTTATTTCCTTTTTTAATTGGGGGCTGGGACTCATATTTGGCGCTATTTTGGCTAGAAAAGTAGCTGAGGCGGCTCAAACAAGGGGCTTCGCAATTAATTATCCATTGGTTGGGGCATCTGGTTATGTAGGGCTTATGATTTGGCATGGCGGAATGAGCGGTTCTGCACCTTCAAAAGTAAGTGAAAGCGGTCATTTGGAAAGCTTTATGACAACAATAGACCCCGCATTACAATCTCAGTTGCCTGAACTTATCCCGTATTCAGCGACAATATTCAGTGTCTCTAATTTGGTCATTTTTGCTAGCTTGCTAGTCGTAGTTCCATTTTTTCTTAGTTTGATCGCCAGGAAAGTGAAGACCTCACCAACAAACCTACCCATTTACAAAGGGAGTCTTAATCGGGAGAGCAAATTTAAGGGTGCGGAAAAGATGGATCACTCAAATTTCTTGGGCATAGGTTTTGGACTTGTGGTAGTAACTGCATTTTTTTATCAATATACAGGTAATCTTTCCAGGGCTATTATTACCCCGAATATGTTAAACTTTTTTATGCTGGGGTTAGCCTTGATATTGCATGGGAATTTTGCAAGTTTTTTGAGAGCTGTAGAGGAGGCTATAAAAGGCGCATCAGGGATTTTGATCCAATTTCCATTGTATTTTGGAATTATGGGGATTATGAATGGTAGTGGTATGGTTGGTCAGATATCGGACTTTTTTGTGTCTATTGCCACAGAAACAACACTGCCTTTGTTTACCTTTTTTAGCGCTGGTCTGGTGAATTTATTCGTTCCTAGTGGTGGAGGGCAGTGGGCTGTTCAAGGCCCTATTGTAGTAGAATCTGCTTTAAAACTGGGAGTGCCTTTGCCAAAAGCAATTATGGCGTTGGCGTATGGAGATCAAATAACAAATATGTTGCAGCCATTTTGGGCGCTGCCCTTATTGGGTATAACCAAATTGAAGGCAAAAGAAATATTGCCTTATACACTCTTATTAATGATTATAGGGACGGTTATCTTTTTAATTGGACTGCTATTATTTTAACAAGTAAACCCCGCCAAAATTGCATGATGATGGCAATTATAGCGAGGCTAGTTTTGGGTTAGGATTCGTTTTAACGGAAAATTCAAATACAATGATGAATAAAAGTTTAGCTGTTGTTAAAACGAAGCATAATTTCTTAAAAAAATGCATCAATTCCAAGTTTAATTAAGAATTTAACAGGCTTAAAAGCTGAAAAACAATGATTTATCTATCGAATGAACTGTGGTTTCCCCCAATAAGTGAATCCTCTTCGGAAGGATTACTTGCCATCGGAGGAGATTTATCCGCGTCGAGATTGCTTTTAGCCTATCAATCGGGTGTCTTTCCTTGGTATGAGAAGGGGGACCCAATTTTATGGTGGAGCCCAGATCCTCGAATGGTGCTTTTTCCAGATAGTATGAAGGTTTCAAAGAGCATGCGACAACTTCTTAAGAAGAATATATTTAGAGTGTCCATGAATACGTCCTTTTCGGATGTTATTCGCCACTGTGCGGAGGCTAAAAGACAGGGACAGGAAGATACATGGATTACGGAAGAGATGATTCGTGCTTATGAAAATCTTCATCATCTAGGTCATGCCATTTCGATTGAGGTGTGGAAAGATGATCAGTTGGTAGGTGGTCTCTATGGTATTGATCTTCCTGATCGCAAAGTGTTCTGTGGTGAAAGTATGTTCAGTACCGAAAGTAATGCCTCAAAAGTTGGTTTTTATTTTCTGGTTGAATCATTAAAGAAACGACACTACAAGCTTATAGACTGTCAAGTTTATACGGACCATCTCGCTAGTCTTGGTGCCGAAAAAATAACAAGAACAGCCTTTCTTTCCTACTTACAATTGTGAGTTCTGTTATTATTTGACGTTGTAAACAAGTGTTATATTTTATGTAGTTCGTCGAATAAATTTGGTTTTTTATCACAAAATCAGCAGATTAGCATCAGAATTTTCCCAAATTCAACACTTATGAGAATCATCACCCCGCTCCTCTGCGTGATGTGCCTTACTTTTGGCACAGTCGCTTTTTCCCAACATGCATCCAAAACGGATGTCAATACAGATATTGATGTGACCAAAGTCTACGAGCAAGTGGTAGAAGAAGGGTATGGGACGCCAGAAGTGTATCTCAGATTGGCGAATGAGCATTATTTCACTGGGAATTACCGTTCGGCAAAAAAATGGTTTGAAATGGTATTTGAACATGAACAGCCAACGGATAAGAAGATTCTTTTTCGTTATAAACAAACCCTTAAAGCTCTGAAAGTAGCCTTCGATAATAATCCTTACTTAGCTATTTCGGGAGACTCCAATTAATTATACCTCATTATACGTTTTAAAATTCTTTTTGCTCTTATTTTATCCTTAACAAAAATCCATTTCTTTTTTATAATTGAATTTAAAAAACTTTCCAATTCTTGATTAGAAAACTTCTTAATTTTTTGGTTTGGATAGTCTATTATATACATTGTTTCCTTTCT
>JAHZIZ010000247.1 GCA_022601215.1 Bacteroidota bacterium | reverse complement strand
CCCTCAAATTGCTACCAATCTGTATACAGGAATTATGACGGACACAGGTTCTTTTCGTTTTCCCGCGACTACTGCAACTACGCATAAAGTAATTGCTTCTTTAATGGAATGTGGTGCAAAAAATAGTGAAATTCATCAAAACATATACGACACTAATAGTCCAGACAAACTAAAGCTTCTCGGAATAGCGCTCAACAACATGACGATATTGCCAGAATATCACGCTGCATATATTTCCTTATCCCAGCAAGAGCTCGATGACAATAATTTCAAAAAAGGAGACACGGAAGGTTTTGTAAACTACGCTTTGTCAGTAAAAGGCATTGTTTTTGCCGTTATCTTTATAGAGAACAAACAAGACAATATCACTAAAATATCTTTCCGAAGTAAAGGAAATTTTTCTGTCAATGAATTTGCAAGAAACCATTTCCATGGAGGCGGTCATACCAATGCTGCCGGCGGAAAAAGTGATCGTACTCTTAACGAAACCATAACACATTTTATTAGTATATTGCCAGACTATAAAAATGCCCTAACCCATGATTCGTAACCTTATAGTACTAGGAATCCTTGCCTTATCAGCTTTTTCTTGTAAAAGTCCCGATGCAAGACGCCCCGTGCAAAGCACTTCTGGCAGCTTCATAAAAGAGTCTGCAGAGCGTAATAAGAAATTGTACGAACAGGAAAGTACATTTATCACCAATTTAATCGCGGAAGATACCACAAGAGATTACTTATCTTCTCCGAATGGGTTTTGGTATTACTACAATGTAAAGGACTCATTGACAACACCGAACCCAAAATTAGGAGACGCCATCACCTTTACTTATAATATAAAACACTTAAACGGTGAGACGGTAGTTTCTGCTGAAGAGAATGGGCTTCAACATTATAAAGTAGATCGATCTAATCAAGACCTTATCTCGGGCATTAGAGATGGATTAAAATTGATGAAAGTAGGAGAGACTGTCACTTTCTTATTCCCTTCCTATAAAGCTTATGGCTACTACGGTATCGAAGAAAAACTTGGGACCAATGTTCCCGTCCAAAGCACAGTTACATTAAAAACCATACAAACACTAGAAAATTAAAAATTAAGATGAAAAGACTAGCACTATTAGTATTATTAGTAGTTACTGCATCGTCGTTTACGGCTTGCAAGAGTAAATACCCTAATCTAGACAACGGATTATACGCGGAATTTGTGACCAATAAAGGAACCTTTGTTGCTAAATTCTATGAAAAAGCAACTCCTCTCACTGTAGCAAATTTTGTAGAATTAGCTGAGGGAACACATGAGATGGTAGATTCTACGCACAGAGGGAAGAAATTCTATAACGGACTTACTTTCCACAGGGTGATTAAAGATTTTATGATTCAAGGTGGAGATTTTAAAGGTGACGGAACAGGAAATCCTGGATACCGTTTCCCAGACGAAGTTGTCGACACTTTAAGGCACACTAAAAAAGGCCTTTTATCAATGGCTAACTCAGGTCCAGCTACCAATGGAAGTCAATTCTTCGTTACCTTAAAAGAAACGCCTTGGTTAGATGGTAAACATACCGTTTTTGGAGAAGTTGTACTAGGCCAAGAGGTTGTGGATTCTATTGGACTAATAGAAACGTCTAAGCCGGGAGACAAGCCTGTAACTCCTGTTGTTATTGAGGAAGTGAATATCATCAATAAAGGAGCTACAATTCCTTCTTTCACGGCCGAAATGGAAAATATAGAACAAGTAAAAAAGGAAAAAGAAGAGGCTCTTGCCAAAGTAGCTGAAGCTAGCATCGCTGAATTCAACAAAGTAAAAGGAGATGCTGAAACATTAGAGTCAGGACTTCAGATTTACTGGAACAATAAAGGAGATGGAGTTCGTCCAAACGACGGAGATCAAGTTAAAATGAACTACGCAGGATATTTTTCTGACGGTAGGCTATTTGATACAAGTTGGACAGAAACGGCTGAAAAATATGACATGTTGGATCCAAGAAGATTAGCGGCTGGACAATACGGGCCTTTGCCAACTGTATACAGTAAAGAAGCAAGATTGATTCCTGGATTTAGAGAAGGTTTATTACAAATGTCGGTTGGAGATAGAGTGACCATCTTTATTCCATCACATCTCGCTTATGGACCACAGGGTAATCCACGTGCAGGTATTAAGCCTAACGAAGATCTAATCTTCGAATTGGAACTTACTGAAATTGTTAAAGAGTAAGCAAAGATTTTATCAATAAAAAACCTCCGTTCTTCAGGTTGAAGAACGGAGGTTTTTTTTATGTTATCTACGTACTATTTAATCCAAATTAGGGATACGTAATACTTGTCCAGGATAAATTTTATCTGGATGTGTTAGCATAGGCTGATTAGCTTCAAAAATAACAGGATACTTCATAGCATCACCATAAACCTTTTTAGCAATTTTACTTAAAGAATCTCCTCGTTCTACCGTATGAAAAATAGCTGGAGGAGTAGGGTCTTCGACATCCATGTCATCTTGCACTTGAGCAATTCCTTCACTATTTCCAACTACTAAAATCACCTTTTCCTTTACTTCTTGACTCACTGCAGTTCCTCCTACAGCTGCAACATCGTCGGTAATGGCAATACCAAGATCTTTAACCTCTAGTCCT
>JAHZIZ010000246.1 GCA_022601215.1 Bacteroidota bacterium | reverse complement strand
GCTGTTTCTCCTTTCTTAAGTACGTATGCATGTTGTTGACAATCTGTATTAAGACCTATATAGGTGATTCCAAAATCACAATGCAAAAGGTCTCCAGGAACAATAATCTTACTCTTCTCCCCTTTCGAAAAAGAATAAATATGACTTTTTAACGCCTCATCGCTTCTTTGAATATCAATGGTTGGATGGAACCAGGTTTCCAACCCCATATCCGTAACTTTTTGCCGCATCCACCAAACTACGTCATCTGTTGTTGTTTTTCCTGGAGTGATTACATGAGTACTAAAAGCCTCATCAATAATACCATGTGTGACCGAGACTAATGTTTCATACAATTCCATCTCCTTAGGAGTTCGAGTTTCTATCCATCCAACTGCTAACTGCTCAGCGGAGACTAATCGTTCTTCCCATTGGGATGGCAAAGCCTCCTTCAATTCTTCATAGTCGGTTTGCACAAGTCCGTCTGCAATTCCGAAGTTTTTAGACAGGTTAATTCCTATTGTTTTTGGGCTTCTTTCTTCTATAATTTCCACCAAACGAGCCCATTGATTAGGTTGCTTCTCTTTATCCCATGCTGAAGTAATATGTTCTCCTACATCATAGCGTGCTACTGCTAGTTTTTCCATGGTGTTTTTAATACTATCCCTATAAAAAACTAATATGGTTCTCCTTCGAGCATTAAGCCAGGTAGCAGGAAGCATAGTTCGCATTACTGGGTCTTCATTGTACTCTCTAGAAATAACAAGCCACATATCAATACCACTACGATCCATTAATTTTGGCAGCACCGTATTAAGGCGATTCGATAGTAACTCATCCTTAAGCAAGGCCCGTTCTCTCTCAGGAAGAATTTGAGCTACCACCGAGTTAGAAATCAAAATGAACAAAACAAGTATGTATTTCATAGAGCATATTTTTTCTAAAAATACAAAAAGAAAAGGGAGATACTAAAAGCCTCCCTTTTCTAAAACCAACCAAAACTTGCAATTGTTATCATTGCAGGAACAAACATAGCTATACACAAAGGAGACCACAAGATCATTTGAGGGAACATAACATTTGAATGAGGGAACTATCTACTTATACTTTTTTAAGACTTCCAATACGTCATGTCTTTTAATTTTACCCGTTTCAGTATACGGAAACTTGGAGAGCGTATAAATCTTTTTGGGTCGCTCGTAAGGCAGAAGGCTCGCCATCGCTTCATGATAATTGAGTGCCGGTAATTGTTCTTCTCTTTCTAAAACGAGTATTACCCGCTCTCCTAGCTCCGAATCTACTTCCGAAGCAATCATAAAAGGCACATCAAAAAAAGAAGATAGCTTTATTTCAACAGCTTCAGGAAGAATCTTCACGCCTCCACTATTAATGACATTATCGATACGTCCCAACCATTTAAAAGAACGAGAAGTTTCTAATGAAACTATATCATTAGTAATGACTCTATCATTGCTAACTTTGGGTGCCTCAATTACTAAACACCCACGTTCATCTTGAGAAAAACTCACATCCGGCAATGCAGAAAAAGCGATGTTTTTAGCTGGGCCATTTAATCGTCTTACAGCTACATGCGTAATGGTTTCTGTCATTCCATAGGTAGCAAATACTTCCGTGTTCTTATTTTGCAGTTGAGCTTCCAAATCAGTTGAGATAGCTCCTCCTCCCACAATGAGCTTTTGCACCTTATCTAAGGCGTCCATAGAATGGTACAATTGGTACGGTACCATAGCAACAAAGTCATAATCATTATCATACTCGGTAAGCGCATCTTTTTCTGGAGCTACAATGTGTAAATCCCACCCCAGTATCATAGCACGTACAAGCATCATTTTACCCGCTATATAATCTGAAGACAAACAAAGAAGTCCTTTAGTCCCTGCTCCAACTTTAAAATAGGCCCCGGTAGCAAGCGCACTATTTATCATATGTTGTTTATTGATTTGTATAGTCTTTGGCGCTCCAGTAGAACCTGAAGTACTCACATTAACATGATCTTCAAAGGATAACCAATCTTCCAAAAAATTGGCCACACTCACTTCATACGGCGCTCCTTGCTGTTTCAAACCATCGGCAAAATTGAGTAGTTCTTCGGCCGAAGCATATGGCAAACCGTTAAGTTTAAACTTTGGATGGATGTTTGGTGAGGTTGGTGTCAAAGTCTTAATCTATGGTTCCTATTTCCGAAATAACATCAGGTTCAGGAGGAGTTACTTTTCCGAAGAGCTTATCCTTCCAATCTGTCCATTTATAACGCCAGGCCATAAGTGCCAAGAAAATGGGATAAATGACTAGCACGGGTATTAAAATATCAACACCTGCTGTTGGTTCAGAAATATCTTTAAGTATTGAATGGGTTTGAAATGCCGTCCAATCTGCTGTCACTAGAAGTGCTGCAATCAAATTATTCCCAGCGTGGAACCCAAGCGCCAATTCCATTCCCTCATCCATTAATGTCATAATACCCAACAGAAAACCAGTTCCAATATAATAAACCATAATAATTGGCCCCAATTTATCCACTTCAGGATTAAAAGCATGTAAGCCTCCAAAAATTACTGATGTTACTATTAAGGGGATCCATCTATTTCCCGTCATGGTTCCCAAACCTTGCATTAAGTAACCTCGAAACCAGTATTCTTCAAAACTAGTTTGTAATGGAATCATTAGTAGTGCTATGACGGCTAAAATAAGAAATGGCACAAGATTAAATTGCATGATATAATCCTCGGGATTGCTATAGTAATCATATAAAGTCGTCACTATACTAAAGACTCCTATAATGCTAAAGCCAAATAAAAAACGCCCCCAGTCCATTTTCTTACGGGAGGTAGTTAGCGTAATCCACGGCTGCTTGTGTATAAACTTCACCCAAATATAGAGTCCTAACAACCCTATCACAAATGCAAATAGCATTAAAAACAAGGTAAGATTACTATCTAGTACGCTCATTAACTTATTAGGATCTTCTAGATAGGCAAACACATCTTCACCATCGCCCATTAATTTAAAAATAATAGCTAGGGTAAAGGGCAAAGCGCCTATAACCTGCCACGCGATAAAAACCGCAATAGATCCAACAATATACCTCCAAGCATCGTGAAGGTAGTTATACGCTTGTTTTATATACATATGTGCTTTTGCATTTAGTTAGATTAGTCAAAAAACTTATTGGTTTGTTACGCCTATCTGCGCAGTATCCCATACAACGGAAGGAAGGTACGAAAGTGTACCATTCTTTACTTCCAATGGTGACGGTATGTTATTAGTATACAAACTTCCCGTCCCTAATCCTTGTGGCAATTTACTATTTTTTGTGAAGGTATATTGAGAAATTGCATTTAATCCCACATTGCTTTCTAAGGCTGAAGTTATCCACCAACCCACATCTAGCTCGCTCGCTAATGAAATCCATTCATCACTCCCCTTAAAGCCCCCAATAAAGCTCGGTTTCAAAATAATATACTGTGGTTGAACAGTGCGTAAAAGCTTCTTTTTTTCTTCAGAAGAAACCAATCCTATTAATTCCTCATCCAGCGCAATGGGCAAAGGCGTTTTACTGCAAAGTTCTGCCATTTCTTGCCATTGTCCTTGTCTAATTGGCTGCTCTATGGAATGCAAGTTTAGTTCAGAAAGAATATGTAATTTCTCTATGGCTTCAGACGAACTAAATGCGCCATTAGCGTCAACTCTAAGTTCTATGTCTGAAGCCGAAAACTCTTTACGTATAGCTTTTAGTAGCCGGATCTCAGTCATAAAATCAATGGCTCCTATCTTCATCTTAATACATCGAAATCCACTAGATAGCTTTTCTTTTATTTGTTGTTTCATAAATTCCTCATCACCCATCCAAATAAGTCCATTAATCGATATATTTCCTTGACCTTCAGAAAAAACAGAGGGAAAAATTTGAAATGGATCTTTAGAATTCAAAGACAAAAATGCCGTTTCTAATCCTATTTGAATAGATGGGAATTCTAAGAGTTCTGCATAAAGCGCTTCTAGTCCCATGGATATATGCCTACAAACCCAAGCAAGTTTTTCTTCATAAATGGGACTATCGTCGATGCTCAATCCCCTTAATAAACCACATTCTCCTATTCCGAAAGTATGTTCATCTGTAAGAATTATATAAAAAGCTTCTTTAGTATTTAATATACCTCGAGATGTCCCCGCAGGTTGCTTAAATTTTAAAAAATGTTTTTTAAAGCTTGCTTTGAGCATGGACTATATTTCTAGGGAAGTTCCAATTTCAAGTAATGTAAGATCTTTTCCAGCATCAGAAAAGCTCTTTTTAGCCTCATCTTGGTTGATTTTTATATATCCAAAAGTGTCATAGTGAACTCCTAGTACCTTTTTACAATCTACAAAATCACTTGCTAAAATAGCGTCGTCAATTCCCATCGTAAAATTGTCACCAATAGGTAAAATTGCGATATCGAGTTGTGTCCATAATGGAATTAATTTCATATCCATAGTAAGTGCTGTATCTCCGGCTATATAGATACTCTTTCCACCTCCTTCAATTACAAATCCACCAGGAAAACCACCGTCACTTCCATCATCAAAAGTACTTGTATGAACTGCGTTCACATACTTTACCTTACCAAAACTGAATTGCCAACTTCCGCCATGATTCATTGGGTGAACGGTACAGCCTTTGGCCTGATAATGCATGGCTATTTCATAATTAGAAACGATAGTTGCTCCAGTTCGCTTAGCAATTTCTTCGGCATCCAACACATGATCTAAGTGCGCATGTGTAAGAAGAATATAATCCGCCGGAAGGCTTGCAATATCTATGTGATCCTTCGAAAGAGGGTTTCCCGATATGAACGGGTCAATAAGAATAGCTTTATCCTCCACTTCTATCAATAAAGAATTTTGTCCGTAAAAGGTAATTTTCATAGGAAATTAAATATTATAAGTACGTAGATAAAGGTACATTATTTACTTCATTTTCATGCCAGTTTGAGAATCAATCGCCCTATAATACGCTAAGAAAACCAAAAACACTAGGTAGTAAATGTAATGAGAATTCCTATTTACTAAAACTCAAAACATTACATCTAATATCTTAAAATGCATCGTTTGAAGTCGATAAGGAGTTTAAATAAAAAGGCTGAAAAGTACTGCGAAAGCAAATGTACTCAAAGCCACTTTTTTTAGTTCTCCATCCAATAACCGAGGTTCTTTATTCTGAAATACTTTTTTAAGATTGAGTAACATAGGAACGAACGCAACTATATACAATAATTGTAAAGGTCGATGATAAGTTAATAAGGTATAACCTAGTGCACACAACATTCCGAAACACAATAAAAAAGCATGATATTGCTTTGCTTTTACACTCCCAAGTTTCACAACTAGTGTGTTTTTACCAACTTCTGCATCGTTCACGATATCTCTCATGTTATTGAGATTGAGTACGGCCGTACTAAACAAGCCTATACTTGCTGCTGGCAGAACAATGAGCCAGTTTAAAGACTTGGCGAATAAGAAAAAAGTACCTAATACCGCAAGCAATCCAAAAAACAGAAATACAAATATGTCCCCCTTCCCACTGTAGCCGTAAGCACTTTTACCTACTGTATATTTAATGGCTGCAATCACTGCGGCTATGGCTAAATTGAAAAATACAAAAGCCAAAACGAAATGTTCATTGCCAAAAGCCATAAAAATAAGCACACTGGCCAATAACAAGGTAAGCCCAGCCGTAATATACATACCAAGTTTCATTTGCTTTGGTGTAATCAAACCACTAGCCACCATTCGCTGTTCTCCCTCCCTATTTTTATCTGTACCCTTTATTCCATCTCCATAATCGTTGGCAAAATTTGACAGAACTTGAAACCCAATAGTCGTAAGGATTGCTAGCCAGAACAAGGGGGATTTATATACGGGAGTATATTCTGGAAATAATACAAAGGTAACATTTAGGCTATCGGATATAAGGTATGGACTGCCTAATGAAGCCCCCACAATGATTCCAGAAACTGACAAGGGTAATGTCCGGAGCCGAGCTGCTGCTAGCCAAGCTTTTAGTGTATTCATTCGGTATATTTAGCTCGACAAAAATAGCGAAATGTTGCAATCTTATCCGCTACTCTAAGATAAGATTAAAATAATTTTATACATTTAATGACATAACCAATCCAAACAAACAACACATGAAAAGAAACATTGATGTAGGATTACTTATCCTTCGTGTAGGGATGGCGGGCTTAATGCTCACCCATGGTATCCCAAAATTTATGGAACTCATAGGGGGAAACACCTCTGTAGTTGGAGATCCAATAGGAGTTGGAGGACTCATTTCCTCTATACTTGCTGTTATAGCTGAATTTATTTGTCCTGTTCTTATTATTATTGGACTCAAGACACGTATGGCAACCATCCCTGTAATTATTACCATGGCCATTGCCGCCTTTATGATCCATGGGGCCGACCCTATTGGGACTAAAGAAAAGGCTCTGCTTTATCTGGCAGGATTTATAGCTATAGGTTTAATGGGTGCAGGTAAGATCTCGATTGACAAGAAGTAGTAACCCTAATTAAATATCTTTACAAGGAGTTCTTTGAGTAAATCTCCCTGCGGGAGGTTTGCTGCCCCCACTCCTTTACTTTTCATATCTGTTTCTCGAATAGCCGCAACAATTGCACTCACTTTTTTCATTGGGTAGTTACGTGCAGCTGTTTGATAGTCCTTGATAAAATATGGACTTACTCCCAAGGCTTTTGGCGCCAGACTTTTATCACTTACGGAATGATATTTAAGTAATTTTGAAAAGAAACTATACAATAAGGCTACGGTCATCACGATAGGATGATTCTTTGGGTTTTGTGCAAAGTATTGCACTATGCTATACGCCTTTGTTATATTCTTATTTCCAATTGCGTTTTGCAATTCAAAATTATTAAAGTCTTTACTTATACCAATATTTTCTTCTATTAATTGTGGTGTAATTTGCTGTCCTGGCTTGATGATTAGTTGAAGTTTCTCTAGCTCATTATTCACCTTACTTAAATCATTGCCTAAAAACTCCGTCAGCATCTGTGCTGCTTTTGGCGAAATAGCATATCCCTTCCCCGCCATAACACGGCGAATCCAATCTGGCACCTGATTTTCATATAGTTTCTTACTCTCAAACAATACGGCATTCTCCTTCTTTAATACTTTAGTCAACTTCTTCCGAGCATCTAACTTTTTATATTTATAGCAAATCACTAAGACGGTAGTAGGTTGTGGATTCTCTGCATAAGAAACTAAATTTTCAATGGTCCTAGAAAGATCTTGCGCTTCTTTTACTATCACTACTTGTCGTTCTGCCATCATGGGATAACGCTTAGCATTACTAACAATGTCATCTACGGAAACATCACGGCCATATAAGACCATCTGGTTAAAGCCCTTTTCTTCTTCTGAAAGCACACTACTTTCAATAAAGCTACTAATTCCATCAATATAATAAGCTTCCTCACCCATTAAAAAATAAATAGGTGCAATGGTACCTTGCTTAATATTGGAGATAATTTGTTTTACTTGATCTAAGGCCATTATTGGTAGTACTGAATCTGAATGTAAACTATGAAATTATGAATTTTCATTCGGAAAGTGTTTCTTTGTTTGATGCTGAAATTAAATTTTCCAGACTACACCTTCCGCTTCAAAAATAGGGAAAACAAATCGCTTATTTTCGATGTCATCCGTAAAAAATTTATGGTACTCACACCCGAAGAATGGGTTCGACAGCATGTGGTCCATTGGCTCGTTTCAGAAAAAAAATATAGCGCAGCGCTTATCAATGTTGAGAAACAATTACTCCTCAACAATACGAAAAAGCGCTATGATATCGTAGTCTACAATTCAGACGGAAGTATTCATATCATTGTGGAATGTAAAGCGCCTAAAATTAAGATCACCCAAGACACTTTCGATCAAATTGCACGTTACAACCTCATAACCCAAGCTAGTTATCTCGTCGTGACCAACGGAATTGAACATTACTTCTGCAGAATGGATTACGAAAAGGAACGATATGTCTTTTTAGAAAGCATTCCTTCCAACTAATCAATTTTCCGTTTCTTTGTGCCCGTGAAAGTAGCCGTTATCATACTTAATTGGAATGGAGAAAAATTGCTCGAACAATTTTTACCATCTGTAGTCGCTTATTCTAATGAAGCTATTATTTATGTGGCTGACAATGCATCTACTGATAGTAGTGTTTCTTTTGTTTCAGAAAAATTTCCATCCGTCCATATCTTAAGAAATTCGGAAAATGGAGGCTATGCAAAAGGGTATAACGATGCTCTAAAGTCACTTTCGGAAGATGTTTTTGTTTTATTAAATAGCGATGTCGAGGTTACTGAAAATTGGCTCACACCAATAATTTCAGCCTTTAAGGAAGACCCGAGTTTAGTAGCAGCCCAACCCAAAATTCTGGATTATAACAACAAATCTTTCTTTGAATATGCTGGAGCAGCTGGTGGATATATCGACAAATTAGGCTACCCTTATTGTCGAGGACGGATATTCACAACTTTAGAAAAAGATGAGGGGCAGTATGACGACACAACAACAATATTTTGGGCAAGTGGTGCCTGTTTGTTTGTAAAAAATAATGCTTTTTGGAAGGTAGGAGGATTTGATGAAGACCTTTTTGCACATCAAGAAGAAATCGACTTGTGCTGGCGCATGCATTCCCAGGGAGGCATCATAAAATATATAGGCACATCTACCATTTACCATGTTGGTGGCGCCACTTTAGCCGCAGCTAATCCAAAAAAAACATTTTATAATTTTAGAAACTCCCTTCTTATTCTAGTAAAGAATGCTAAAGGAATGAACGTCTGGTGGTTGATCATACAACGTCTTATTTTAGATGGGATGGCGGGTATTCAGTACTTATTAAAAGGCAAACCATCTCATTTTTTGGCCATTTTAAAAGCCCATTTTAGTTTTTATAGACACCTGCCTCGGTTTCTACAAAAACGAAAAAAACATGCATCGAACTATGCGTATTTTTCAATAAAATCGATTGTTTGGCACTACTATATTGCAAAAAAACGTAACTTTAACAAGCTATAATAAACTTTACTTAAAATATTGTTAAGTAGCCTATCGCTGCTTACTGAATTTTTATTTTTGACTATAACACCTAATAAACTTAACAATGATGAAACGACTGTTAATTGTAATGGTATCTACGGGACTTCTTTTTGGTTCATGTGTATCTAAAAAAGAATATGCTGCGTTAGAGGCCAAACAAAAGAAAACCCAGGACTTACTTAATACTGCAACGGTAAAACTAAATGCATGTGAGGCGGATAAAGCGGCAGCTATGGCCCGTATCACATCGCTTGAAGAACGAGTTGCAGAGCTTAAAAAAGACAAAAACGAACTTATTCAAAGTTCTAAGGATTTAACCATTCTTACACAACAAGGAGCAACCAATTTGGAAAAGTCCTTGGAGAGTTTAAAAGAAAAAGATCTTAAAATTAGTCGCTTACAAGATGCCTTGACTAAAAAGGACAGTGTCACGCTTGCCTTAGTCACCAGCTTGAAAAAAGAGGTGGGACTAGATGATAAAGATATTGAAATCAACGTGGAAAAGGGAGTGGTATTTATTTCCCTTAGTGATAAGGTATTGTTTAGAAGTGGAAGTTATAATTTATCTTCCAGAGCCAATGAAATTCTTGGAAAAGTGGCTACTGTAATCAATAGCAAACCTGACTTTGAAGCTTTGGTAGAAGGACATACTGACAATGTGCCTTACAAAAAAGGAGTCCTTGAAGACAACTGGGATTTAAGTGCCAAGCGTTCTACAGCGGTAGTGCGTAAGTTGATGGAGTTAGGAGCCAATCCAGCGCAATTGATTGCTGCAGGACGTAGCCAGTATGTACCACTAGTCCCTAACGACACTAAGGAAAACAAGTCGACAAACCGAAGAACTAAAATTTATATCCTACCTAAGATAGATCAGTTCTATGAAATGATTGAAACAGAGATGAAAACTCTAGAAGCACAAGATGGTGGAGGAATCTAAATGCTGAAAACATATACCTAAAAACCCGGCCTTGTGTCGGGTTTTTTATCAAAACAATCCTTGGTATGCGATTAATAATAGCATTCTTATTTTTTGGTTGGAGTACAGTGGGACTCGCCCAATCTCGAATTGACAGTTTGGAACAACGACTTACTGACAATTCACTTGAGGCGAGACAACGTGTAAAGCTTTTAAATTCTCTCGGATTCGAATATTGGAATATTGACTCCAGTAAGTCACTCGTACTAGGTAATGAAGCATTGGATCTGGCCCAATCGGTCAATGACGTTCCGGGAATGGCCAAGGCATATAGAATACTTGGAGTTGCCCACTGGACCAAAGGCTCTTTATTGGCCGCTGTAGAGCTTCTAGATAAGGCACAATCACAGTATCAAACATTAAATGATGAGGAGGGTATTGCCAACACTTTACTTAATTCGGGCATGGTATATGCCGATTTAAAGGATTACGACAAAGCCTTACAACGCTACGAAAATGCAATCAATAAATTTACAGCTCTAAATAAAGACGGCCGCATCGCTACTACCTATACCAAAATGGCGACTGTTTATCTGAATCAAGGAAATCTTGCGGACGCCAAAACCTATTTAGACAATTCCCTCGCCATACATGCGCGAAATAAGTTCACCTACGGTATGGCCGAGGCACATAATAGATTAGGAATACTTTTTCTAGAACAAAACAATCTGGAACAGGCATATCACCACATCAAACAATCTATGACCTTGGGGCAAGAAGTTGACGATGAAGATGGAAGAGTAAGCAATCATCTGGTATATGGTAAACTACTGCGACTCCAAGAAAATACCTTAGCGGCAAACGATCAACTTAAACTTGGTATCAGTTTGGCAAAAAAATATGACCTGCGTAAATATGAACTTGAAGGCTACAAAGAACTAAAGGAATTAAAAAGAGCACAAGGAAAAGTGGATAGCGCCTTGTTCTATTTTGAACAATACGTTCATTTAAAGGAGAGTATTTTTACTTCAGAAAAAGCCATGCAAGTAGCAGCGATAAACTTTAGAAATCAAATCGCGGCAAAAGACAAAGAAGTATCTCTTTTACAAGAAAAGGAACGTGCCGATCAAGCGATCAAGTGGTCCTTATTTGTTAGTGGTATTGGCTTCACCATATTATGTCTATTCGTGATTTTTAATTTACGACAGCGTTCAAAAAAGAGCAAGGAATTAGCCCTGCAAAAGCACGAACTGCTAATCTCAAAGGAGGCGTTAGCTACCGCTGCTTTGGAAAATGCACAACTCAAACAACAAGAACTTCAACAAAAATTAAATTACAAAAACAAAGAGCTTACGTCCTACGCGTTGAATTTTGTTCAAAAAAATGAATTTTTTCAACAGTTGGAAGAGCGTATCCAAATAGCCGCAAATACCCCGTCAAAGAACAAGGATAAGTTATTATCGCAACTAGCCAGAGACATTAAACAGTTTAAGAATATTGATAAAGATTGGGAAGATTTTAGACGTTCCTTTGAAGAAGTACACACCCAGTTTTATGTAAAATTACAAGAGAAACACCCTAATCTTTCAGCCAACGATCTTAAAATTTCTTCATTGACCAGGCTTAATTTGAGTGTAAAAGAAACGGC
>JAHZIZ010000245.1 GCA_022601215.1 Bacteroidota bacterium | reverse complement strand
TTCATCATCACTCTCGCCTATTTCAATTTCAGTTCCGTCATTACTAAAAACATCTTCACCAAAAAGGTCTATAATCGTGACAACACCTTCGCCTCCTCGCACATATAATCTTTCCTCTCCATCATCAACATTCGGATTCTCTAAAGCATCATCAATAATTGCTGGTAACGCCTCATTTTCATGCAAATTCACCGAATTTGCATTAAAAAACAAACGGACTTCTCTAAATTGACGTTCCACAGTATTTTCTTCACAAGTTTCTCCACTTGGCAAGGTTTTATAGGTAGTGTATAAAGTAACTCCAATATTAGCATCGTCAATGTCTGCCAAATCAAATAGAAAAGATGTGCCTGCATCTGTATCTGACGTAACTTCAAAATACAACCCCCTCAAAAACTCTCTAAAGTTATTATTGGTTAGCAGTTCTGGCTCGCCTTCATTATCAATTATTTTTTCCTGAAAAAAGTCATTAGGTAGGCGTACTCGCAACCCTGGTGCTAGAGAAACAGTATCATTAAGAACAACAGGACTATTGTCCGGAGTAACATTATCTATCGTAGCCAACAACGGTCCAACATTAGATCCAGCAAGTTCTCCTCCTAAATCCGAATAATATCGTTGCGCCTCTTCAAAACCAGAAGTAGGATCAAAATCTCTCAACAATAAATTAGACTCATAAATATTAATATCGATTGGGCTATTTCCAAAGATCGAATCAGTTTCGTAGGTAGTTACTTCATCATCTACAGAGGACGTACTAAAATAGGGCAAGTATAACACCACACTATCTAATACCGTACAATCACCAAAATCAGGATCTGGAGTTGACAACGTCAACTGAGAGACTAAATTAACGGTTGATTTGCCATAAGTTGCATCGTCATAAATACCTAATTGATACGCCAGCAACCCGTTAGTTTGTACGGGCCCTAACTTTTTACTGTAGGCACGCACTGGAAACTCAATATTTGGAGTTTGAAAATTTGGATTTAAGATATCACTATCTATAGGGTTAAAATCCTCCTCACAAGAGGCAAAGGCTACAATTACCGTTAGGATCACTCCTAACTTTAGTAATACATTCTTCATATTCATGCTACGATAAAGGGTTAGTCTAGAACTTCTGTCTGGTAAAAGTCTAAATACGCCTGTTCAAATTCTTCTTTATTATGATACTTTAACACTGGCTTTTCGAGAGTTTTAAGATATGCTTCAAAATCTGAAGACAAATCCTGACTCCCCACCACCACTGCATCACTATGATCCATTGCCGTTTTCATTACGCTAAAGTAATCTGGACTTGACAAATCTGCTACTGCCTCATCGGCAATATCATCAAATTTGATTTTCTTAATTAAGTCTTTGTTTAACGTATCGTTAAAACCTTGATTGTATAAAGATGTAACAACTTTACTGTTTTCAAACAGAGGCTCATTACTGTAATAGGTTTTAAGATATAAGGGTAAGAAAGAAGCCAACCATCCATGCACATGAATTATATCTGGAGACCAATTTAATTTTTTCACTGTTTCAATTACACCTTTTGCAAAGAAAATAGCACGTTCATCATTGTCTGGGAAAAAATTTCCATCTTCATCTGCAAAGGTTGCCTTTCTTTTAAAGTAATCTTCATTATCTATAAAATAAACCTGCATACGCTCCTTAGGGATAGACGCCACCTTAATAATAAGGGGCATATCCAAGTCGTTGATCACTAAGTTCATTCCCGAAAGTCGAATTACTTCGTGAAGTTGGTGACGACGTTCATTGATGTTTCCATACCTGGGCATAAAAATTCGGATTTGCCCACCGTTGTTATTAACCATTCTAGGAGCTTCAAACGACATGGAAGAAATCTCGGTCTCTGGTAGATATGGAATCACTTCAGAAGACACATACAAGACTCTTTTATCTTTCATATATTCTATTATTTATTGGCTTATTTATAGAAGGTGCAAAATTACGAAAATTTATGCAGATTGCCGTTAATATCTTAATTTTGCTTGATTTTCAGATATTATGATTCACTATACACAGGATTCAATTCGAGACACTTTGTCGGTTAAACCTTCAAAAACCCAATCCGTTGGCTTCGTTCCTACTATGGGTGCTTTACATCGAGGCCACCTTTCATTGGTCGAAAAAGCCCTTTCAGAAAACACCGTTGTCGTCGTTAGCATTTTTGTCAACCCCACACAATTCGACAACGCAGGAGATCTTAACAAATATCCTCGAACTCTAGAAGACGATGCGACCTTGTTACAAACAGTATCCAAAAAAATTCTTATTTATGCGCCTAGCGCTGAAGATTTGTATGGTAACAAAGTAATTTCAAAAAAATATCGTTTTGGAGGCTTGGAGCATGCCATGGAAGGCAAATACAGAAATGGTCATTTTGATGGTGTTGGAACCGTTCTCAACTTACTGTTTCGAGCTATAAAACCTAACAAAGCCTATTTTGGTGAAAAAGATTTCCAACAACTGCAGATTGTTAAAAAACTGGTGTCCATTGAAAAACTTCCTGTTCAAATAGTAGGCTGCCCGATTTTGAGAGCCCCAAATGGTTTGGCTATGAGCTCGAGAAACCAAAGGTTAACCAAGACTCAATTTGAAGGAGCGGCTGAAATATATAACATTTTAAAGCAGGCAAAAGAAGATTTTAAAACACTCAGCATCGCTAAGGTAAAGGCGCTTGCAGAAGCTCGTTTTAGCAGGCACGACTTCTTAGCTCTTGAGTATTTTGAAATTGCGAATGCGGCTGACTTGAAAACAGCTCAACGTAAGAGAAAAGGGAACAACTATCGTGCTTTTGTCGCTGCCTATGCGGGAGAAATCCGACTCATTGACAATGTTTCCCTTAATTAAATGTAAAAACTGAATTCTACATTCTGAATTTGATTTATCTTTACCCCATGCAAATTCACGTAGTAAAATCAAAAATCCATAGAGTAAAAGTTACAGGAGCAGACCTGAACTACATTGGCAGTATTACCATCGACCAAGATCTTATGGATGCCGCCAACATCGTTGAAGGGGAAAAAGTACAGATTGTAAATAACAATAATGGTGAACGCTTAGAAACTTATGCCATTCCTGGTCCAAGGAAAAGCGGTGAAATAACCTTAAATGGTGCCGCAGCCCGTAAAGTAGCTCCAGGTGATATTTTAATTCTAATCACTTATGCCATGATGGATATTGAAGAGACAAAGAAATTTAAACCCGCTTTGGTATTCCCTAATGAAGAAAATAACTTACTTATCTAATTTGAATAAGTCCTTTTCTAAATTTCTCCAGATTAGCATTCCATTGGCTTTTGGTGGATTTTTAATTTGGTATATTTTCTCTCTCTTTACACCTGCCCAGCTCACTGAAATTAAAACTCACATTAAAGAAGCCGATTATACTATCATTGGCCTTGCTGTTCTTTTAAGTGTGCTAAGCCATTGGATTCGAGCGTATCGATGGAAATTCATGCTCGAACCTCTTGGACATCGCCCTAAAACAACCAACAGTTTTATGGCCGTTTCTATTGCCTATGTCATGAATCTACTCATTCCAAAAAGTGGGGAAGTTTCAAGGGCGGTGGTCATGCATAAATATGAAGAAATTCCTTTCGACAAGGGATTTGGAACCATTATTTCTGAAAGAGCCGTAGATCTTGTCCTTTTACTTTTATTCACCCTATGCGCATTATTTCTAGAGTATGATAGTCTCTATAATTACTTAACGGACAAGGTGCCTGTAAAGAAAATTGCAATCGCCGCTAGTTTTTTGATGCTTTTGGGGCTGCTATTTATCGCCTTCTTAAAATATGGTAAAAGTGCAATAAGCTTAAAAATAAAGAAGCTCATCTCTGGACTTAAAGAAGGAGTATTAACCGTACTTACCATGAAGAAAAAAGGTGCTTTTATTGGGCATAGCCTATTGATTTGGGCACTTTATATCCTTTCGTTCTATACGGCCACGCAAGCGCTCCCGGAAACTTCAGGGATTAGTATGGGCACATTGATTATCACCTTCGTTGTTGGAAGCTTTACCTTCGCCTTTACCAATAGCGGTTTTGGAACCTATCCAGCAGCGATAATGGGCATATTGGTCATTTTTGGGATCCCTGAAACCCTGGGTACTGCCTTTGGATGGATTGTTTGGACCTCAAACATACTAGCCATTCTTCTCTTTGGAGTATTATCCTTCATATACCTACCCATCTACAATAGGAAAAAGTTATAACGGTCTCCTTTTTTAAATTTTATTATCTTTCAAATCTTAAAATTCAGAAGATGCAAAAAATCCTACTCACTGCTATTTGCTTACTATGTACTACCCTAGGGATTGCCCAATCCAAAGTTATATATGAGGAAATCACGTCTCTAAAACTTGGCGAAACTCGAAAATTAAAGATCCAGCTCCCGAGAGACTATGAAGAAAATATTGAAAAATCTTACCCTATAATTGTAGTACTAGATGCTAATTATCTCTTCGAACCTGTTGCTGGAAATGTAGATTACTTCAGTTATTGGGAAGACATGCCCGAATCCATAGTTGTTGGAGTAATGCAAGCAGATCAACGTTATGACGATTGCAATTATGATGACACTAACTTTATGCCTGCAGACAAGGGAGCTGACTTCTTTGAGTTTTTAGGCTTAGAGCTTATGCCTTACATTGACAGTAGTTATCGTACCGCCAAATTTACCATTGCTGTTGGTCATGATTTCACTGCTAACTTCATTAATTATTACTTGTTTAAGGATCCACCATTATTTAATGGATATATTAATTTGAGTCCGGATTTAGCACCGATGATGGATGAAAGATTGCCGCAACGCATCCCTAATGTAAAGTCCAAAATATTTTATTATTTAGCAACAGGCACAGACGATATTCAAGACCTAAGAGAGATTACTGAAGATCTTCATGGTAAATTGGCTCCCTTAAAAAGTGAAACCTTTTCCTATAGCTATGATAATTTTGAAGGAGCCACTCATTACTCTTTAGTAGCTAGAGCCATTCCTTCTGCCATGGAAAAAATATTTTCCGTTTATCGTCCTATTTCGAAACAAGAATATAAAAATGTTCTGTTAAAAATGGAAACTCCCATTCACGAACATCTAATAGACAAATACAGCACCATAAAGGACTTATTTGGCTTGTCTAATGCCATTCGAGTAAACGATTATTTGGCGACCGCTAAAGCCTGCGAAAAGCAAAAGCAATGGGAGTCACTAAAAGAAATCGCTATCATGGCAAAAAAAGACTATCCAGATACAGTGCTAGGTGATTACTACTTAGGACGCTATTACGAAGAGGCGGGAGAACCTAAAAAAGCAATGCGTACTTTTCAAGGAGCCTTTGACAAGGAAGAAGTAGAGTTTATTACCACTGACCTCATGTTAGACAAGGCCGATAAAATTAAAGAAGATTTTGGTTATTAAAAAGAAGGGAAGCAATCCGACATAAAAAGAAGTGCTTACTACTAAAATGTCTTAGATACAGAATTGCTTCCCGAAAAATTTTATCAATTTTTTGATCATTAGCACAAGCAATATAAGCCATTTTGTCGGTAAAAAACTACGTAGTTATACTTATTCTACTCGTATTTCTTAAAAACCCTATCAATTCAATAGGATATTCACTTACACCATTATTAAATAGAAGACTAAGACTTGTTTTTCTTTTCTTCTTTTCTGAAATAGTTAATATATCCAACAATTTCTCTTGTTCTCCTGAGGTATTCTTCAAATATATCAGGGCGGATTACATTGGGTTTTCCATCTTTAATTTCAGTAATCTCGGGATCAAAAAACGCATAAGTGTAAAAAGCAGCTGAAACCACTTTATCGCTAGGCACCGCCTTATCATAAGCATATATATATTGAAGCACAACTTCTTGATGTTCAGGATACAAACGAATCATTTGCCAAAATGATTTTTGAATTTCAGCATTTGCAATACTTGTCTTAACATCCTCAAAAGTATATTCGCTCTTATAAACGACATTTCGATATGCTTCATTGGATAACAATCGCTGCGCCTCCGAACTAAAAATCATTTGATCTCCTTCCACCTTTACTCCAGGTTCCTGTAACGCCCCTACCCACTCATCATAGACTTTTCCATTAGTCATTATTTGAGCTAACTGTTCCTGAGTATACATGGTTTCAACCTCTTTTATGGCAACATCTTGCTGTGCATCAACTCTTATTAAAAATAAAAGCATCAATATGAATACATACTTACTCCTTTGTTGCATAATTCTGTTCTTTTTGGGTTACCAAGTCTATTTTTAATTCTAAACGCGTTAGTTTCTCCGCAAGCGTTTCCAATTGCTCATCCATGTCTTTTTGTTGTTCTTGTAATTGTTGAACTGAAGAATTGAAGTCTCCCTGTTGCAGACCCACCACTACGTTTACAATTTTTGGCCCATTATTCAAATTTTCCTGCCATGCACGACCCACTACCAAGTTGTAATCCTCCAACATCATCTCAGTTTTACTTTTAGCGATACCATAGCCAGGTACTTCTTTGGAAACCAATACATAATCTCCAGTACGTACCGCACCAATAATCTTGACTGGGACCTGCCCAATAAACGCTACACTATTTCCTAGATGAGCTCTATCAACTTCTGGAGTATTTCCCTGAATGATAGGATGATGCGAAGCAACCATCAGTTGTTCAAATCCTTCCATATTTTTAGTTATTTTCCCTCCCTTTACGGCAACAATGTCACCAGGTAAAATAATTTCAGAAGCATCAACTCGCTCTAACCATTCGGCATAATCACCATTACCAGAAGAATACTCGACCCCTAATTTGTTGAACTCGTCTATATAATTAATTAACCCTACGGTTCCTGCCACCTGACCTTCTACTAAATCTACCCCAATAAAATTAGACAATACATTTAGTACGTATAAATTATCTAGCGCAGTATTATTAATAAAATCGGTAGTCGAATTAGCTCTAATAACACCTGTTTGTCTATCATCCTTATCTGTAAACTTTATGTATTCATTATCTTTAGATAGGTTATCGTTAAACAAGTTAGGAATATTAGGAATGGTTACCTGCGGAACATTAGCCGTTGGAAAATTAATTGGTAAGGCCGGAAAATAATTGGAAGGATTTGGAACATTTGGCAATGGTATGGTAGGTACATCAATTCCAGGAAACGCAATTCTTGGAATAGCTGGCACACATATATTTACCGGAGGAATACATACGCGAACGCACCCAGCAAAAGGGAAACAAATGCTAAAACAATATTGCCCAGAACATTGCGCACTATTACCTCCGTAAAACTCAATTTCGTTGGACAACAACTGCCCTGGCATATTTAAATCTGGAAAGGGCACGGGTAAGTTCATATAATCATTCACTCCAATAAATGTTTGATTTAAAAAGCTGTTTTTAGCTACCTCTTCTAGGGCAGCGGGCGCCAACCCAATAGCCTCGTTAAATGTGATATTCCCAGGGTTTTGCAGCTGCCCTCTTAAAAAGGTCACTCCGGCATTATACGTGGTACCAGACGTACCCACTTCGGCTAAGATCGGGTTTGGAACCTGAACAAGATTACTTCCATCCCATGCCCCATGGTTTCGCCCTAATTTTATAGCAATTCCATCTCCGTCTTGTGTATTCGTATTGTTGAAAGTTGCAACGGCGTTTGCATTATCACTTGTTACAGCGATTCCTTCTGAAGTAAGACCGGCTAAATTCGCGGACCCAGTTACATTTAAATCATTATTAAGTATGGCTTGAAGCTGAACGTTTAGCGCATTATTTAAATTTGTTTCTCCATCTACATCAAGCGTTCCCGTAAGGCTTGTCTCACTTCCATTGATTACGTTAAGTTCATTCAAATTACTTTCACCTTCAACTCTTAGAAGACCAGAAAGTCTTGTGGTACTACCATTTTCCACAAACATATTATCATTCATTTTGGTGCGCTCAGTCACAAGTAAACTGCCTGATAAATTTGTCGTACTGGACTCCATAACCTCAAGACTGCTGTTTAAAAGCGTTTCTTGATCAACCGTAAGTGTTCCTGTTAATGCAGTTGGATATTGATTGGTCACGATAAGATCACTATTCAGTAGCGTAGGATTATCGACTAGGAGTGCGCCTGTAAAAGTTGTTTCAAGCCCATTAGTGACGGTCATATTATCATTAAGAATGGTTTCTTTAATAACAGTTAACTTACCGTTTACGGCTGTATCACCATCAACACTTAGATTCCCAGATAAAGACATGGTAGCCCCATTTAAAACATTGAGGTCGTCATTGAAATTTGTAATTCCATCTACTGTTAAGTCATCTCCGAAATCGATCAATCCGTTTACTGTAAGCGCTCCAGAAAAGTAAGTATCCGCCCCATTATTTACCTGAAGTCTTGAATTTAAATTGGTTGCTAACCCCACTTCTAAGGTTCCAGAAAGAAAAACATTGCTTCCATTATTTACGCGAACCAAACCCCCTAAATTAGCACTCCCTAGTGTTAAGAGTGTTGATGCCAAACGAGCTTGACCCCCAACTTCGAGGAGCCCTGATAATTGCGTAGGACTCCCATTGTTAACGTTTAAAGCATTGTTGAGGTTTGTATCTCCATTAACCGTAAGATCATTTTCAAAAATCGTGGCGCCTCCAACGATCATATCCCCAGATATCTGTAAATTACTACCATTGTTAATGTTTACATTGTTATTAAAGTCTGTTACTCCATCAACATCTAGCGTGCCTGTAAACGA
>JAHZIZ010000244.1 GCA_022601215.1 Bacteroidota bacterium | reverse complement strand
TGTGGACATTTCTTCAGAAGATAGGTTTATCTTGTAAGATTCCTTGGCTGTTTCAGAAGTAAAATACAGGGTTTTAGTAACAGGTACATAAATCACCCCTAATACCGGAACCCCGTCTTTCACCAAAGCAATATTAACGGTAAACTCGCCGTTTCGTTTGATAAATTCCTTGGTTCCATCCAAAGGATCCACAATCCAACAACTACTCCATTTCTTGCGCTCACTATAGTCCGTTTGCTTATTTTCTTCAGAAATAATTGGAAAAGGAGTGTCCACCAAATAGGTGTTAATGATGTCATTACACTTTTGATCTGCAATTGTCAATGGAGAATCATCTCCCTTAATTGTAACATCAAAATCGGTTGCATACACTTCCATTATTGCCTTACCACCATTAATGGCAGCAGTTATAGCTGTTTTTAAGTAAGATTTCATAGGGGGTAAATCAGGGTGCAAATTTACAATAAATAGCCGTATATCATAATAATTATTACTTTTATAACAATGAATAAAGTCCTATCGCTTTTAATACTATCAAGCTTCTCTGTAAGTTGTCAAAACTTTGGAAAGTTAGTCCTTGCTACCGACCTTCCCAGTAAATTAAATGAAGTAAGTGGAATTGAATACTATCCCGCACAAGAATCAATATGGGCCGTCAATGATTCTAGAAATCCTCCAGAGCTTTACAACATCAATGTAAATACAGGGAAGAATGTGCAAACAATCCGAGTAAAAGGTGCCACAAATATTGACTGGGAAGATCTCGCTAGTCATCCTGATGGCTCACTCTATATAGGTGATTTTGGTAACAATATTAGTAATCGTACTGATCTCACTATCTACCATATAGCGACACCAAATACCGCAGATAAGCGACGAATTACGCCTAAAATAACTTCATTTAGTTTTCATGATCAGTTAGCATTTCCCCCCAAGGTAAAAGATAAAAGCTATGATGTAGAATCCTTTATCTACCTCAATGAGTACTTTTATTTGTTTACAAGAAATCGATCCAAGCATTATGATGGCACCACTAAAATATATAAGCTTCCAGCCAAGGAAGGAGAACAGGTTGCAATTTTCATAGGCGAAATTAAAACGTGTGATGATTCATCCGATTGCCAAATTACAAGTGCAGCTGTTCATCATGCTACCGGCACAATTGCATTGCTATCCTATAATAAAGTTTGGATTATTAAAGATTATATAGATGATAACTTTGCACATGGAAGTATTGAAAAAATAAAATTAAAGCATACTTCTCAAAAGGAAAGCATCTCGTTTAAAAATGAAAACGAATTATTTATTGCAGACGAACGCTCCAAAGGAAAAGGCGGTAATTTATATCTATTGCGTCTATAGGCTCACTCCAAATCCAAACGATATACGCATTCCATCTCCACCACTAAAGATTCCTAGTTGGCCAGAAATCGCATCAACAGCATTGATCCAGAGTCCTCCACCGAAATCACTGTGCCATACATCGCTATCTTCTCCATCTAACCAAACCCTTCCTGTGTCGGCTCCTCCAAAAACACCTAATTGCAACGGCAACAGTCCTGTTTTAAATTTTGCAAAACTATAGCGGAGGTCGGCACCCAAGGCCAACGCGCTTTCACCACTAAAGCGCTGAGTTCGATACCCGCGTAAACCATCTCCTGCTCCTAGTGTCGCAGCTTGATAAAACTCGAACTGATCTCCAATGTTGAACTGTCCGCGGGCCATGGTTTTAAGCACAAGTCTTCGATTTTTACTCAGTGAATTATAAAACTGAAGCCCTGGATTAATGTATCCATAAGTGCGATCCGTTTCCTCTAGGTTTGTTCTTATCCCGGTGTTTAACTTAAAGAACATTCCTCTACTAGGTGCTGCGCCATTATCATGGCTGGAATAACTGTAATTCATTTCGGCTGAGGCGAAGTTTTTAGCTTCAAAAGTCTCGGGTGAAGCGTCAAAAAAATCGGTTGTAAATCTACCTGAAGTAGCTTCAACCTCAATATTCTCAAAACCAGCAGAAAGCACCAACCTACTGCCGTAATCTCCATCTTTCGCAATCCCTATCTTTCCACTAAGAATCCCTGTTTTAATTCGATTAAAATCGAGATCGAGATCTTCGTCTAAATCGGCAGAATTATTCCCGAAACCAAAGAAGTTACGTGTGAAATTTTCGCTAGTAAAGTGACCTTCCAACAGCAAATTCCAATGTCCAAAAGTGTCCGCAAACTCTCCATTATAGGCTACATCAAACCCTTCCGTAGCAAAATAATAACCTGCCCTTACCTGGTGTTTCTGATGAAAAGGGTCCGTCTTAAACCCTTTTATCACATAAGTGTCTTGCAATCCAATTTTTAAACCGTCATCAGGGTTAGCCCCTATTGAAGGTAAAAGGGAGTTCATTCTACTTATATGCTTACTGTAGTCATAATTGTTAATCTGATATGAATCCGACAAGCGCACCGAAGCTCCTCCTTTTTTCAGGATTGTATTGGGTTTGCTTTTATGATCGTGTACTTTCACATTATTACCATTTTCAATAGTATAACTATCATTATTTTGGCCGCCAATAATTCTTGTAAAGATAGGCTTACTTCCATTCCCACTCACCGCAAACTGATCATCATCATCCAAACCATAGATCCAAATTTCATTCGTCTCTTCAGAAGGAATAATACGGGTTTTATAAGGCAATTGTTTTTCGCCATTTTTAATTCTGGAAACGGAAACCTTGGTACGATTATCTTCGCGTATAATTTCAAAATAATCATCCTTGTCAGTACCCGTTATCACAACCAGTTTAGACAAATACTGGTAATAGCGCATAGCGACATCATAGAGATTACCTCTACGCTGTTTCAATTTCGTCTTAATCTTTTCCATGGTATCATCTTGTACTTCGCTAGGCAACTGTTTAAAAGCATCATCAATCGCAGTATCGGTTAGATGTTCTGTGATATAAGTAGCCTGCGCTTTCCAATCTTCAATCGTAGCGCCTTCAGTAAATGCTCTGTCAATACGAATACCTGCAAGATTGATCCATTTTACGTCCTTTAATTCTCCATCGTACTCCTGAAACTGCTTGGTCGCAGGTATGATTACCTTTAGCACATCAAGGAGTGCTCCATCATAATTTGAAAAAACCTGATCCCTATCCCTAGGAATGGGTCTGTATACTTTCTTTCCATCGATATCGAATCGAGACCACCTCCATTGGTCTTGGTGTCGATCCCAATCGCCCAGTAACATATCAAAAAGGCGCGCCTTTATAAAGGCTTCATGATCCATCATATATTTCTCATCCTTTCTAAGCTTTTTTAACACATCGGCTGTACTCTCAATAGCTTCTGGTTTCCCAAAAGAAGCAACATCCAAAAAATCATCATCTGGACGTTCTTCAACGATATATAACTCGTCTCCAAATTCGGCATTATATTTTCCAAGCGCCTTGTGTTTAGGAACATACATCAACTTAGGATTGGTATGATATACTCCAATAGCATCTGCCAAAGGTCCTACGACAAAAGAGCCATAAGGATGACTTGCCGTATAGAAATCTAAAATGACTTCTTCGGTTAATGTCTCTTTAAAATCGTTTTCAACATAGTTATCTTTAAAAGCTACACTTTGTAAGAACTGAACTGCACTTTTCTTAACAGCTCGCATGGCAAAATTACGTCCATCCTGATCTAACAATCGCAAAGAACGTGTTTGATGCCCTCCTCCCTTTCTAGCTATCGTAACTCCACCCATTAATGTATCCAAGGTAATCACGGGGACTTTGATATCGGTACCATAAACATATCGATAATGATCGCCCCAAAACCAATTATAGCTATTTCCCTTGTTGGTCGATTCTCTGTTATAAGCACTCGTTTCAATTGTAGGCTCAAATGAAGATGGTAAATTGGCTGTGTCAAAAGTCTCATGACCAGCATGTACATTGGTATTAAAAACAGCGCTAACACCACCTCCTTCCTGCACTTCAAAATAAGTGACATTCGATGAGCCATCAGTGAAAACATCTAGCTGCACAAAACCTTGTCTTCCAGTAACAAATTGAGCTCCTTCGCCTAGCTTAACAGGTGATTCCTTAGATCCAGAACCAGAGACAATCTGCTTTACTCCATCCTTGTCAATATACTGCAAGGTATGCTCATGTCCCGATGCGATGACTAGTCTATCACTCCCTTTCGCCAAGGTGAGCAATCTACCCATGAGTTCATCATAACGTTTATTATAGCGATCCTGTGGTGATACTCCGCCTTGAGATCGTAATTGGGTAACAAGACTACCTAGAACAGGCAATGGTATTTTTGTTTTAAATGGAAACAAATGTTTGTCTACATTAAAACCTCCGCCATGGGGGCCATATGTATATGCTGGGTGATGCATAGCAAGGATAATGGTCTTCTCATTATTCTTCTTTAATTCTCCTTCTAACTCCAAGAAAAAGTCGTTCCTACTTTTTATTTCACAATTATCATTTATCGTAGGATGTTGGTCCCAATCTGCAATAAACCATTGAGAATCTAAAGCCAATATTATTACATTTTCAGTGACATCAACTTTCTCTATTGGGCAGCCATTTTCGGGCAGAAAGGTATTTTTACCAAGTGCCGCCTCTACTAATTTCTCTTGACGCTTTACACCACTCAACCCACTATACCAATCATGATTTCCGGGAATAAAAATGGTTTTTCCTTTAAATTGTTCTGCCACGGCAATTTGATGATCTATTCTATTCTTAGCTTCATTATAGTTATCAGCCTTTTCTTTGGGAATCCCTTTTTCATAAACGTTATCTCCTAAAAAAATAAGTTGGTCATTTTGAGTATCTAATGATGCCGTATAATTACCAAATGCCGCTAATGCCTCGGAGGCAGTTCCATCTTTGTCATACCCAGCATCTCCTATAAAGTAAAAAGTACTCTCTTTTACCTTTCTAATAGAGTTATCTTCTGTATTGGGTTGAGGAGAAAGCTTAGCCGAATAAGTGGCACATCCTGTGAGTATTAAAAATAGGGCTACACTGCAAAATCTGTAAAGTTTAATCATGATCGTTGACTAAGGCTAAAATTTAGTAATTTGGTAATCTAATTGATTGGGCATGACAGACATTATTCTGAAAAGTGAAAACTATGTAAAGGAACTTCTAACTAATCAGTTGCCAAGCAACTGTTTATATCATAATTACACGCATACCCAACGAGTACTTAAAAGTACGAAAGAATTGACAGATGGGTTGTCTCTTTCTGAAGAAGATATGACCATTCTTTGGTTAGCGGTTCTTTTTCACGATGTTGGATATATAAAAGGGTTCGAAAAACATGAAGAAAAAAGTGTTGAAATTGCTACCTCTTTTCTAACAAAACATGGAGAGAACTCTGCTACCATAGCTGCGGTTTCAGATTGTATTCTTGCCACAAGAATGGGTGCTGTACCTCAAACTCCATTGGACAAAATAATAAGGGATGCCGATGCCTCCCACTTTGCCAAGGAATATTTTGAAGAAGCTAGTGAATTTCTTCGCTTGGAATGGAAAATGCAAGGTTGTGCAAATTACAGCAAAAGAAAATGGTTGGATGAAAATATTCGTGTCCTTGAAAATGTCCATACATATTATACAGACTATGCCAAGGAGCATTGGACTCCAAAAAAGCTAATCAACATTGAAAAGATGAAACGGGATCGGGATCTACTGAAAACAAAGAAGAAGGAAGATAAAAAGGTCCTTGAAAAAAGGACCAAAGAAAAATT
>JAHZIZ010000243.1 GCA_022601215.1 Bacteroidota bacterium | reverse complement strand
TATAGTCATTTTAATTTTCTTCCGTTCTTTCTTTTCTCGCAATGAGAAGTACACTTCGGTCGTTTTTGTGATAAAGGGTTAACATACTATTTTCAAAATCATATGAACCCGTATTTCTCAATGCATTTAAAAAATTATTTTCCACTGTCATAATGGGTTCATCACAAGCCATTTCGGTATTGCCAATGTCATTAAATGATAAGGCGTATAGGTCTAACGCGTATGTACCAAAGAAACTATTGCAACCCGTATTCCCTCTGATAGTTTTATTTAGGGCAAAGAAACTAATGGTAGGAGCATTGCTACTTATGGTTTGGTCTCCAATACTAGTGATCATATAATTTCCAGAAAGTTGGACATTGCCGGCCACGTCTATTACTTTTTTAGTCTCGTCACAACTCACGAGGAGTAATGTTAAGAGAATGAGTTTGATAGTTGTTTTCATAATGATAGTTTTAGTGAACCGAAGATACAAAATATCGCCCCGCTTAGCTCAACATCATTTGCGCTTTCCTAACTGCATTTACAAGGGCGTCAACCTCTTGCATTGTGTTATAAAAAGCAAAGGAAGCTCTCACGGTTCCCGGAATATTATAGAAATCCATAATAGGTTGGGCACAATGGTGTCCCGTACGTACTGCTATTCCCAGTTTATCTACTATCGTGCCAATATCATAAGGATGGATACCCTCTAGATTAAATGAAATTACCGATGTTTTGTCGGGGCCTGTTCCATAGATTGTAAGTCCATCGATGCCAAGTAATTCATGTGTGGCGTAGTCGAGAAGCTCCTGCTCATAATTAGCTATAGCTTCAAATCCAATATTATTTAAATACTCCAATGCAGCGCCAAAGGCAATACCACCAGAAATGTTTGGGGTCCCTGCTTCAAATTTGTGCGGTAAATCGGCATAGGTAGTTTTTTCAAATGTTACCTCTTTAATCATTTCACCTCCTCCTTGATACGGGGGAAGTTTTTTAAGCCACTCTTCTTTACCATAAAGCATGCCTACTCCGGTGGGACCACACATTTTGTGCGCAGAGGTTACATAGAAATCAACATCCAATTTTTGTAAGTCCGGTTTAATGTGTGAACAAGATTGAGCTCCATCGATAAGAACGGCGGCATCAACGGAATGTGCTTTATCAATAATTTCTGAAATAGGATTAATTGTTCCCAAGGCATTAGAAATATGATTTACAAATACAAGTTGCGTTTTTTCAGAAAGCAGTTTTTCGTATTCTGAAAGCACTAAAACACCTTGTTCATTCATTGGAATGACTTTTAATATCGCTCCAGTCCGCTCACACAACATTTGCCAAGGCACAATATTACTGTGATGTTCCATTGCTGAAACTATAATTTCATCTCCTTGCTGCAAAAGCGCCGTATATCCTTGTGCTACGATATTAATACTGTGAGTCGTTCCTGAAGTAAATATCACCTCATGAGAATTGGCAATATTAAAATGCTTTTGGATTGTTTTTCTAGCGACTTCATAGGCATCGGTGGCTTCCTGGGATAGGGTGTGTACACCACGATGAATGTTTGCATTAAACCCACTGTAATAATTTACAATACTATCAATAACCTGTTGCGGTTTTTGAGAGGTAGCAGCATTGTCAAGATAAACTAAAGGTTTGCCATTAACTTCACGCTGGAGAATGGGAAAATCTTTGCGTATGTCATGAACGTTAAATGCCATATGAAGTGGGTTGAATGAGTTACTTATAAGTCGAAACCTAAATTTACTCCTATTTTAAGGGCAATTAATTTATTGACACGTTTTTTAAGCTCAGGAATGGTGACACTTTCTAATACATTATTGGCGAAGGCGTACATTAACAACGCGCGGGCTTCTTTCTTACCAATTCCTCTTGATCTCATATAAAACAATGCATCTTCGTCTAATTGACCAATGGTGCAACCATGTGAACAACGTACATCGTCCGCAAAAATCTCTAATTGAGGTTTTGCGTTGATCGTTGCCTTATCGCTCACTAATATATTGTTGTTTTGCTGGAAGGCATCTAATTTCTGTGCATCCTTTTCTACATACACTTTCCCATTAAATACACCAGTTGAGTTCTCATCGAAAATTCCTTTATAATCCTGATGACTTTCACAATTAGCCGCCGCATGATGGACCAAGGTATTGTGGTCTACATGTTGCTTTCCTTCAATAATAGTAATGCCGTTGAGCACAGAATCACAATGCTCTCCTCTCTGGTGAAAGTTGAGATTATTTCTTGTTAACTTACCACCAAAAGAAAAAGTATGTACTTTACAAATACTATCTCTTTCTTGGTCAATAAAAGTGTGATCAATTAGGGAAGCTTCTTTATGATCATTCTGAATTTTATAGTAATCAACATGTGCTCGCTTATCAGCAAAAATTTCCGTCACTGTATTTGTCAACACGGCATGACTTGATAAACTTTGATGACGTTCAATAATTTGAACATGGGCATTTTCACCAACAACAACAAGATTTCTAGGTTGTAGCATTAACGACGCTTCATTTCCGGTTGCAAAATTGATGATTTCAATAGGTTTTTCAACTTCTTTGTGCTTCGGAATATAAATATAGGCGCCTTCTTTGGCGAAGGCAGTATTTAATGCTGTTAAGCTATCATCTTTGGCAACCTTATTAAAATAGGTTTCAATAACCGGTTTGTATTTATCTTTACTCAAGGCAGAAGATAATAGACAAACATCCAATCCGTCGTGTGTAGTTTCGGATAGAAATGAACTATACACGCCATCCACAAAGATAATTTTATAAGTATCTACATCATGTAGAAAGTATTTCTTTACGTCTTTGAATTCTATTGTTTTCTCCGCCTTTGGGAAAATACTATAATCTTCTTTGACTATTTTATTCAGAGAAGTGTATTTCCAAGCCTCTTCTTTTTTCGAAGGAAACCCCTGGTTCTCAAATGCTTTGATAGCCTTTGTTCTAATGTCGTGAATCGGGGAATCTGCCTCCAGATGATCCTCGAAAGCGAGGTAAGACGATAATAATTTTTCTTTTAAACTCATATCCATTTTCCACCGAAGTGAAAATCTTAATTAAACCAATTCTTCTTTAATCCAGTCGTATCCTTTTTCTTCTAACTCGTAGGCCAGCTCCTTTGTTCCCGACTTTACAATCTTACCATTCATTAATACATGCACATAATCTGGAACGATATAATCTAATAGACGTTGGTAATGCGTAATCACAATTACGGCGTTATCATCACTCTTTAGTTTATTTACACCGTTGGCTACTATCTTAAGAGCGTCAATATCAAGACCCGAGTCCGTTTCATCCAGAATCGCCAGTTTTGGCTCCATCATTGCCATTTGAAAAATCTCATTTCGTTTTTTCTCTCCTCCCGAAAATCCTTCATTTAAGGATCTAGATAAGAACTTGCGATCTATTTCAAGTAGTTCGGCCTTTTCTTTAATCTTTTTGAGCATTTCACTAGCGGGCATGTCTTCAAGACCTTTTGCTTTGCGGGTCTCATTGATAGCCGTTTTAATAAAATTGGTTACGGTTACCCCAGGTATTTCTACGGGATATTGAAAAGATAAAAAGACTCCTTTATGAGCTCTTTCTTCTGGATCTAACTCAGAAATATCTTCTCCATTAAGTAACACATCTCCTTTGGTCATTTCAAACTCTTCTTTTCCAGCTACTACCGAAGCAAATGTGCTTTTCCCAGAACCGTTAGGTCCCATGATAGCGTGCACTTCACCAGGTTTAACTTCGAGATTGATTCCTTTTAAGATGTCTTTCTCTTCTACACTTGCATGTAAGTCTTTTATTTGTAACATAGTCACTATTCTTCTTTTGTATCTTCTATTTTTATATCTGCCTCTGCAGGAGCGTCACTAACGTTTACTATTTCAGTAATTGTTAGTACATCTTCCCAACCTTCTTCTTCTGAAGATTTTTTACTAAGCTTTCCTTTTACGACCACTGGCACCATATCAAATTCTTCTTTTTTAATTGGGGCCACTTTCTCTCTTAGTTCTTCGGCCATTTCATTAATGGCAACACCATAAATAAAGTTAGCGCCTTTTAAAACGGCTCCATCTGAGATATAGATAAACTCTCCGCTATAAGTTCCTGCTTCGTTGTCAAGAAGTTTAGGCGCGTTAGTTTCTACTTGAGCTTCGGTTTTTTCTTCTGCGTTTTTACAAGAAGTAAGTGTTAGGGCCATTACGG
>JAHZIZ010000026.1 GCA_022601215.1 Bacteroidota bacterium | reverse complement strand
AGCGAACGCTGTAGTGACAGCAAACAAGAGAATCCCAATTAAAAAGATCGTAGAACCAATACCACCTAAAGCATTGGTAGCTGTCATAAACAAACCTGCCATGATTACAATATTGGATAGTTTACTTGATATCCCAACAGCAGGAACAATTTTGCTACGCATTTGCAACCAACTATACGCCGTAGCGTGCTGTACAGCATGACCTACTTCGTGAGCAGCCACGGCAGCGGCAGCGGCATTTCGCTGAGAATATACCACTTCACTGAGATTTACTGTCTTATTTTTTGGATTGTAATGATCGGTTAACTGTCCGCGTGTGGAGATTACCTCAACATCACGAATACCATTATCTTCTAACATTTTTTGAGCGATTTCGGCACCGGTCAACCCATTCCGTAATTGGATCTTAGAATATTTTTTAAATTTACTTTTCAATCGGTTACTTACGTAGCTACTAATTAAAAAGATGGCTCCTGCCATTATATAGTATCCCATCATAGTTTCAGAAATTTTATTGTATTAAATATAGTGATATTTCAGCAAATGCCATTCCAAAAAAAGGAACTGACAAAGCGTCAAGAAAAGTACTATTTTCGATATTTCAGAATCGCAACTACCAAGGAAAAAGTAAAGACTACGGCTACAACATTGGCAAGAATTACTGCCGTACTATCGGTGAGAAAGCCATAAATCAACCACAAAATAGTACCCAACCAAATCACCACATACATGGGCAATGACAAACTGCTTACATCCTTAGTAAGCCACGTTTTTCGCATCTGTGGTATAAATCCAAAAGTAGTACAAGCCGCAGCAAACAGTCCTAATATTTCAACGGCATTAAATTCCATTACCCAACGATATTAATTATTTTACCTGGCACAACAATTATCTTTTTAGGAGTTCGACCATCCAACTGTTTGATAGTTCGCTCATGCCCCATTACAGCTTCTTCAATTTCTTGCTTACTCATATCTAAAGGCAACTCTAATTTGAAGCGCATCTTTCCATTAAAAGAAATAGGATATTCTTTACTGCTTTCTACTAAGTGTGAAGCTTCAAATGTTGGGAAAGACGCATCAACGATACTTTGTTTGTGCCCTAATAGGCTCCAAAGTTCTTCCGCAATATGCGGTGCATAAGGAGAGATAAGCACTAGTAAAGGTTCTAAAATATCACGGTTGTTACATTTCTGAGCCGTCAGTTCATTTACTGCAATCATAAACGTAGACACTGAGGTGTTGAAACTGAAGTTTTCAATATCCTCTTGTACTTTCTTTATGGTTTTATGTAAGGTCTTTAGCGCATCTTTAGAAGGTGCATCCTCAGATACTAGAAAACTTTCTTCTGCGCCACCATGATACAAACGCCACAATTTTTTCAAGAAAGAATGTACTCCCGTCATTCCGGCGGTACTCCAAGGTTTTGCCTGATCTAAAGGCCCTAAAAACATCTCGTACATACGCAAGGTGTCCGCTCCATATTGCTCACAGATATCATCCGGATTCACAACATTGTATTTGGACTTAGACATTTTTTCTACCTCTCGAGACACCTTAAATGTTCCGTCGTCCTCTGTAATAAATTCAGCTTCCACAAACTCAGGTCTCCAATTTTTAAAAGCCTGCACGTCTAACTCGTTCGACGTATTTACAAAAGAAACATCCGCATGTATAGGTTGCGTTACTCGCTCTCCTTTTTTATCAGCTGAAAAGAACTTGTTTTCTCCCTCCGCTCGATGTACAAAAGCACTCTCTCCAAGAATCATCCCTTGGTTGATCAGCTTCTTCACTGGCTCATCTACCAGTAGATATCCTCTATCGTATAAGAATTTCACCCAAAAACGACTGTATAATAAATGACTGGTTGCATGCTCGCTTCCACCAATGTACAAGTCGACATTCTCCCAATACTTCAACAAGTCTTGGGAAGCCAATTCTGACGGATTATTCGGGTCCATATAACGGAACATATAACAACTACTCCCTGCCCAAGCAGGCATCGTATTTAACTCCAACGGAAATACCGTTTCATGATCTATTTTCTCATTCGCCACGACCCTATTTTCTTTTGTGTCCCAAGCCCAAACATCGGCACGACCTAATGGCGGCTCACCTGTTTCTGTTGGCAAAAAAGCTTTTACTTGGGGAAGCTCAACTGGTAAGTGTTCTAGTGCAATCATTTGAGGTAATCCACCTACATAATACACAGGAAATGGTTCTCCCCAGTAACGTTGACGAGAAAACACAGCATCGCGTAAACGATAATTAATCTTCCCTTCTCCTTGATTTTTTTCTTCTAAAACATCAATAACTTTCCTACTGGCTTCTTTGTAATTGAGCCCGTTTATAAAATCACTATTGGCTATAATGGTATTTTCTTTATCTGAAAATGCCTCTTCACTTATATCGACCCCTTCAAAAATATTTGGAATCTCAATATTGAAATGCTTGGCAAAATCATAATCTCGCTGATCGCCACATGGAACTGACATCACGGCTCCTGTTCCGTAGCCCGCCAACACATAATCTCCAATCCAAATAGGGATCTTTTTTCCTGTAAATGGATGGATGGCATATGCTCCTGTAAAGACACCACTAATGGTTTTTACATCTGCCATACGTTCTCGTTCGCTTCTTTTGGCAGTGGCTTCTATATATTGCGCTACCTCATAGCGCTGCTCCATGGTAGTAATTTCTCCAACCAATTCGTGTTCCGGCGCCAACACCATAAAGCTCACTCCAAAAATAGTATCAGGCCGTGTGGTAAACACTTCAATTGAGGGCCTTCCTAAACCTTCAGTAGTGCTCTCCATTTGAAAGGAAACACTGGCCCCTTCGGAGCGTCCAATCCAATTTGTCTGGGTATCTTTTAGGGGTTGCGGCCAATCAATGGTATCTAAACCGTCTAAAAGACGTTGCGCATAAGCAGTAATGCGCATACTCCATTGTTTCATTTTTTTTCTAACAACAGGATGTCCTCCACGCTCGGATACACCACCAACGATTTCATCATTAGCCAGTACAGTTCCTAAGGCTGGACACCAATTCACTTCGGTTTCAGCCAAATAGGTCAATCTATAGTGTAATAGTAGTTGTTGCTGCTTCTTTTCAGAAAAACCATTCCATTGCGCCGCCGAAAAAGAAGGTGTATTCGAATCACATTCGGCATTTAATTTTGTATTACCTTCTTCGGCGAACATGTTAACTAATTCAGAAATTGGAAAAGCCTTCATATGCTCTTTACAATACCAACTTTGGAACAATTCAGAAAAAATCCACTGTGTCCATTTGTAATACGCCGGATTAGAAGTTCTCACCTCACGACTCCAATCGAATGAAAATCCAATCTTATCCATTTGGTTTCGATAGCCTGTAATTGTATTTCCAAGCTTATCCACTCCTCCTTCAATATTAACCAATGTGGTATCTGCGGGGTGCTGTCCAGTTTGTATTGCGTACTGCTCTGCAGGCAATCCAAAACTATCAAATCCCATCGGGTGCAACACATTATACCCTTGATGTCTTTTAAAACGAGCATATACATCACTGGCAATATATCCTAATGGATGGCCTACATGCAGCCCAGCACCTGAAGGGTATGGAAACATGTCCAACACATAATACTTAGGTTTGTCACTGTTGTTCTCTGCATGGAAAGTTCCTTGCTGTGCCCAGTATTTTTGCCATTTGGCTTCAATTTCATTGAAGTGATACTTGCTCATTGTTAGGTTATTTTAGAAGGGCCAAATTTACAGCTATAGTACGAAAGAGAAAAGTTTAGACGTTAGTAAGTGAGAGATATAAAAATCGTTGTATTTTTATCGCACAAACGCTCACCTTATTTATGGCAACTTCTTTTGAAAAATATCAAAAACGGAGACTTATTTCCTCTTATTTTAGTGTGGTTATAAGTATCTCGCTGGTATTATTTTTATTGGGATTACTCGGCCTGTTTGTAATTAACAGCAACCAATTATCCCGTTACTTTAAGGAACAAATTCCACTGTCTATTTATCTCAAAGACGACGCAAAAGAAGTAGAAATCAATCAGCTTAAGCAAAGTTTAGAAATGGCGGCTTATACTAAATCGGCAAGCTATGTATCTAAGGAAGAAGCGGCAGAACAGCATTCAGAAACCATTGGGGAGGACTATCTTGAATTTTTAGGATACAATCCATTGCAAAACAGTATCGATGTAGAGTTGTTGGCGGAATTTGTCTCTTCGGAAAAACTAAAAGATATTGCAATTGAAATCAACGCCAAGGACTTTGTAGAGGAAGTAGAATACGACGAAGTTCTAGTAGAATTATTTGACAAAAACATAAAGGTAATTAGCTTTTGGGTACTAGTTTTTAGCGCCTTATTTCTAGT
>JAHZIZ010000242.1 GCA_022601215.1 Bacteroidota bacterium | reverse complement strand
CCGATCTTTACGTTAGAACATCCTTTAAAATTAGATAAAACGGTTCCTGCCTTGATTATGGCTGCCCTAATTTGGGCTCTTTTAGCGGTAGGGTTTTATAAAGGTTGGTTTGATGTGATCGACACCCATGAAAAGGTCTTTAGTTTTCTGAGTGGAGGTGAAGAAGCACATCATGGCTTTGATAATGCGCTCTTACATCATCTCGGTAAGACGGCCGAAATTCTAATTTTCTTAATTGGAGCCATGACCATTGTGGAAATTATCGATCTCCACCGTGGCTTTGAGGTCTTAAAAGGTGCCGTGAGGACCAAGAGTAAGAAAAAACTACTATGGATTATTGGGATTCTAGCTTTTATACTGTCTGCTATCATTGATAATTTAACAGCAACGATTGTGTTAATCACCTTGTTGCGTAAGCTAATTCAAAATAAAAATGAGCGCCTTTGGTTTGCAGCCATGGTCGTTATTGCTGCCAATGCGGGAGGAGCCTGGTCTCCAATTGGTGATGTAACCACCACAATGTTATGGATTGCGAATAAAGTTACGGCTCTAGGGCTTATTAAATATGTTGTATTGCCTTCAATTGCATGTTTTATTTTACCCTTTGTTATTGCCGGATGGTTGAAACCCTTTCAAGGGAATATCGAAGTAGATGCTACCGAAGATGTTGCCGCCGAGAAACTTTTGAGTAGTAGAACTATGTTGTTTTTAGGCCTGGGTATGATTGTTTCTGTTCCAATTTTTAAAACACTTACCCATTTACCACCATACATGGGTATGATGCTCGCATTAGGTGTGGTGTGGTTGGTTTCCGAATACATTCATCCTGAAGAAGATTTTAGTAAAGAACGCCGACATTTATATTCCGCTCATAAAGCCTTGTCACGTATTGAAATATCAAGTATTCTTTTCTTCTTAGGTATTTTAATGGCTGTAGCGGGATTGGAAAGCTTGGTTTATGGTGTTGCCGAAAATGGTGACCCAGTTGGAACGCTCCGCTATTTAGCAGAAGTATTGCAAAGTGCTGTGCCTAATCAAGATGTAGTAGTGATGCTATTAGGTGTATTCTCTGCCATTATTGATAATGTGCCTCTGGTTGCTGCTTCTATGGGTATGTATACTGCACCTACTGATTCAACGCTTTGGCACTTTATAGCTTATTCGGCTGGAACCGGTGGAAGCATGCTTATTATTGGTTCGGCAGCAGGAGTAGCCGCAATGGGAATGGAAAAAATTGACTTTATTTGGTACCTGCGAAAAATTGCTTGGTTAGCCTTTGTAGGATTCCTTGCTGGAGCCGCTGTGTTTCTGCTTTTTAAAGCCTACGTTTTTTAAGCCCACAATTTCTGAAAACTTAACCCGTTATTTAACAAACTATACTATTTATGCTAAATTCCTTTTTCCAAGACGGAACTGAAGAAGCCCTAGACAATTTAGAACCAGAAGTAACCGAAAAAACCCTCTCCATTATGGAACTCCTAATGAATGGAGGTGTTGCAGGTCAAATTATTATTGCGGTATTGTTTGTGTTGCTCTTTGTAGCCGTCTATATTTATTTTGAACGGCTGTTTGCTGTGAAATCAGCTTCAAAAATGGATCATAATTTTATGAATCAGATACGGGATAATGTAGCGACCGGAAATATTCAAGCGGCTAAAGTATTATGTGCGCAGCAAAGTAGTCCAGTGTCTAGGTTGACAGAAAAAGGGATTTCCAGAATAGGAAGCCCTTTAGAAGATATTAATACGGCTATTGAAAATGCCGGACGTTTAGAGGTCTATAAGTTAGAAAAGAATGTAAGTATTCTTGCTACTATTGCCGGAGCAGCACCTATGATCGGGTTCTTAGGAACCGTAATTGGAATGGTCTTAGCATTTCATCAGTTGGCTACTAGTAGTGGACAAGCCGAAATGGGAAGTCTAGCCGAAGGTATTTATACTGCGATGACCACAACTGTAGCTGGTCTAATCGTGGGAATTATTGCTTATATGGGGTATAACCATTTAGTGGTAAAAACAGATAAAGTAGTCCACCAAATGGAGGCCACGGCCGTTGACTTCTTAGATCTTTTAAATGAGCCTGCTTAATGAATCTACGAGGAAGAAATAAAGTAAGTCCTGAGTTTAGTATGAGTTCCATGACGGATATTGTATTCTTGTTATTGGTATTCTTTTTGCTAACCTCCCCTGCCATTACACCAGATGCCTTGGATCTTATTTTGCCAAAGGCAAAAGGAAAGTCTACGAATCAACAGAAAGCCTCGGTTAGTATTACTAAGGACGGAGCGTATTATGTGAATAAAGAACGAGTAAGTGAATACAGTATAGAAAAAGAACTAAGGAGTGTTTTAGCAGGTCAAGATGAGCCTACCATTATTTTAAGAGCTGAGGAAGGCGTGCCTATAGAAGATGCTGTCTTTGTTATGGATATTGCAAATAAAAACAGTTTTAAAGTGGTGCTGGCCGTACGCCCTAATTAATAATAACTTGAATTGTAGTGGGATTAATAGATACTAAACATAAAAAGAAAAGTATGACAATTACAGTGGTCCTTCATGTGATCCTGCTCATACTTATGCTGTTGTTTGGGTTTACCTATTTAGATCCACCACCTGAAAATGGTATTGCCGTAAATTTTGGAACTACCGATACAGGGCGTGGTAAAATACAACCTACGGAGCCCATTAAAACAGCACCAAAGCAAACAACGCCAGAACCCGTTCCTCAAACTAAAACGGAGATTAAAGAAGAGGTGGTGACCCAGGACACAGAGGACGCTCCAGTAATTAAGAAGGAGGAAACCAAAAAGGAGGAAATAAAGGAAACCCCAAAAGAAGAGCCTAAAAAGGTGGAGCCTAAAAAAGTGGAACCGAAACCAGATAAATCTACAACAGATGCCTTATCTAGCCTTATTAACGGTCCTAAAAAAGAGGGGGCTTCTCAAGGCGGAGAAGGAGATGACGATAAGGATGGAGACAAAGGAGATCCTAATGGAGATCCAAATGCAAAGAGTTATTACGGAAATGGTGTAGGATTAGATGGAGATGGAAACTATATGCTAGGGGGAAGAACTCCTCTAAAAAAGGCGAAAGAAACTCAAAAGTGCAACGAGGCTGGAAAGGTAGTCGTAAGCATTGAAGTGGATCGTAGCGGAAAGGTGATTAGTGCAACACCT
>JAHZIZ010000241.1 GCA_022601215.1 Bacteroidota bacterium | reverse complement strand
TTAGACTTTAACTTCTAAACCATTCTAGAACATATAAAAAGCCTTTCATTAATGAAAGGCTTTTTATATGTTCTAGAATGGTTTAGAAGTTAAAGTCTAATCTAGCAAAGTAATAGGCTCCACCAAATCCCATTTGCACAGAATCCCAGTATCCTCCAGCTTCTGTCCAATCATCTTGCTGATCTGGATATACATTTAATAAGTTATTACTACCAATGCTGAATTTAGTTCCTTCTGATAGTTGATAACCAATAGTTAAATCCGTCACGAACTTGGCTTCATAAGTATCTGTTGCTGCAGCTATTAGATTGTCAAACCCTCCGTAATCTGCAGGATCCTCAAATACCTGAAAATCTAATAACTCTACATCACTAAAATGAGTTACTGAAGTAGCAAAATTCCATTTGTCAATTCCATATGTTAAGTTTAATGCAAACTTATTATCTGGCGCCGATGCTAATAAAAAGGCTTTATCTCTTTCGCCAAAGAAAGTTTGCTCGTCCAAACTACCGTTTTTAACATCTGTAATTTCCATATCGTTTACGTTTCCAATTAGTGTGGCGCCAAAAGTACCATTGCCTAATTTTTTTCTGTAAGATAAAACCACATCGACTCCTAAGGTTTCTGTGTCGGCTCCATTGGCAAAAGCTTGCGCCGCTTCAATGCCAGGAATATTAATCTCCGTGAAGTTACCAGTAAGCACAATACGATCTTTAATATTGATTAAATATCCATCTACTGTGGCCGTAAAGGCTCCGAACTTGGCAGTTACTCCAAGACCGGCATTAAAAGCGGTTTCTTCCTTTAATGGACCAATACCAAGAGAAGCCGTCACAGGACTATTGTTAGGAGACAACACGGATTCCACAGCTACGCCGCCAATAAAATTGGTAAAACGCAAATTATAGTAGATCTGTACCAAAGATGGTGCTCTAAATCCAGTACTGGCAGAAGCTCTTAGGTTTATATTGTCTCCTACTTTTAATCGAGTCGCTAATTTTCCATTTATTGTACTTCCAAAATCGCTATAATTTTCAAAACGTGCAGCTCCAGTAAGCAAAAAGCTTTCGCTTAGATCCACTTCTGCATCAGCATATAACGATACATTGGAACGGCTACGATCCACCTCATTGGCGGGACTGTACCCTGGGAATCCTTGAGACCCTCCAGGTCTTACATCGCCACTTTCTGGATCTACGGGTTGCGTTTGATCAGCAGGATTGGTAATAAGGACTCCGTTTTCATCAAAGGTTCCATATGACCCTGCTTCTCCAGCAAAAATGGTAAAGTTTTCAGTACGATATTCTCCACCAAAAGCTACATTAAGCCCATTGGCAACATCCTCAAAATATTTAGAGAAATCAAGGTTTACGGTATTCTGGCTCAAGGTATGGCCACCAGCATCGAAATCAGTTGGAGAGGCGTCTTGTAATGATGCGTTCAGAGTTCCCTTGATAAAATAGTGGAAACTATTTTTCCCCCAAGTATTACTAATATCTGCATTCCATTCATTACCTAGTTCGGTACGTACCCCTACGGAAACAGAATTATAAATAATGTTTGAAGTTATTCTTGGCGTAAAACCGTTAGGATAAATAGAAGGAATTACACGCGTTCCACCATTACGAGTAAAGGCAAACGCATCGGTGTCACGATAATTTCTTCCCCCAAAGGCATAGATTTCTGTTTTTTCAGAAACGGGATAAGCGAGATTCCCCATAAAATTAAAACCGTCTATAGCGGCTTCACCGAATCCTTTTCTGAAGTCGAAAGCGGGACGTAATGTTTTGTTTTTACTGAGATATTCAGCAGTGAAGTTGGCAAAACCACCACCGGTTCCAAGTTTTACACCATAGTTTACACCTGCTTTTACTGAGCCTCCATCGAAACTTTGATCGTCTCCAATTGCATTTCCATCTCTGTCTGTATCCAATCTAAATCCGTCAGTATTCCAAACACCATAATCACCATCTTGAAAGTCGCTCGTATCTACATCGGCATTCGTACTATAGGCTCCATAGCTTAGAAATCCAGTTAGGTCGTCCGTTCCGTCTTTTAATACAATGTTTATAACCCCGGCGATGGCATCAGATCCGTACTGAGCAGCGGCACCGTCTCTCAGTATTTCTATACGCTTTATGGCGGAGGTTGGGATCGCATTAAGATCTGTTCCTGTATTTCCTCGTCCTCTCGTACCAAAAATATTCACCAAGGAAGATTGATGTCTTCGTTTACCATTAATTAAAACGAGTGTTTGGTCTGGTCCCAATCCTCTCAAAGAGGCAGGATCCACGTGATCTGCTCCATCCGATCCAGATTGCTTATTGGCATTAAAAGAAGGCGCAGCATATTGCAATAGTTCGTTGATCTCAATTTTACCCGCCTGTGTTATTACATCGTTCACCGAGATGACATCAATGGCTACCGGCGTATCCGTTGCAGTACGTTTGGGGCTTCTTGAACCGACCAATTGCACAGCGTCTAAGGCAAACCCTTCGGTCATACTTATATTAATACTGCTTTGGCTATTGACAGGTACTTCTTGTGTTTCAAAACCGACATAACTGAATACCAGAATGGCATCATAATTTGCGGTAATGGTATAGTTTCCGTCGAAGTCGGAAGTAGCACCATTATTGGTGTCTTTTTCAACAACATTCACGCCATTGAGGGCAATGCCATTGCTGTCTGTAATGTTTCCTGTAATGGAGGTTTGGGCTGTAACTACTACAGAAAGGAGTAGCGCCAGCACTAGAAAAATGCTTTTTTTCATTTTGATTGGTTTTTTAGGTTTGTACTCTAAGGTACGCTAATTTTTTTAAGTGAATTAATAAATTCCCAATGGGAGGCTTGTGTTGATGATTTGCATAGCACAAGTAAAACATTTAATATGAGCACATTAGGTTATAAGAAATTGTTTTTAATTTTTGTTTGGCTAACGTTTTACTAAGAGCTTACTATTAGATTAATGGAGATCTCTTGTTCAATGGTGTTTTGGTTTAAATCACAATGAAGCTATTATTTTATTGTTGTAAGTAACTGTGTAACAGATATTCATAAATTGGTTTTGAAAAAGGGTACCTTTTTTGTGATTTTTAGTATCAAACACTTACTAATACTATGTAATCAATTATTAA
>JAHZIZ010000240.1 GCA_022601215.1 Bacteroidota bacterium | reverse complement strand
GGATAAATTCACTAAAACGCCTAGGGTAAGCAAACCGAGTTACAGCCAATAAAGCAAAAATACCTACTAAAGTAAGGGTAATCCAATCTAAGCTTTCTATGGAGCGGAGGGTGTAGTCCAATGGTTTATTGTTGAGTTGGGTAAAAGTAGACAAGATTTAAGGTCTTATGAAATACTTTTGAAGATTCTACGATAAAATTTTCTTAACACCTTTGAGAAACTCTTTTCCATTGGTAAAAAAGGGCTACTTTTGCTCAAAAAGGTGATTATGCCGGGAGCCTTAGTGGTGATACCTACATACAATGAAATTGACAATATAGAGAAGCTCCTAAGAAAAGTGTTTTCGCTTTCTAGGGAATTTCACGTGTTGGTCGTGGATGACAATTCTCCAGACCTTACGGGCCTTAAAGTGAAAGAATTGCAACAAGATTTTCCTAATCAGTTGTTTTTAGAGGAACGAAAAGGAAAACTAGGCTTGGGTACTGCCTATATCCATGGATTTAAGTGGGCTTTGGCGAATGACTATGATTTTATTTTTGAGATGGACGCCGATTTTTCTCATAACCCAGAGGATTTAGCAAGACTTTATGCGGCGTGCGAGCAAGGAGCCGATGTGGCAATTGGTTCACGTTACAAAACGGGAGTAAACGTTGTCAATTGGCCAATCACGAGAGTATTATTGTCTTTTGGGGCTTCAAAATATGTCCGACTTATCACTGGGATGAAGATATTTGATCCTACGGCCGGTTTTATTTGCTACAAACGCAGGGTGTTGGAGACAATAGACTTAAATGCTATTCAGTTTATAGGGTATGCCTTCCAAATTGAAATGAAATATAAAGCCTACTTACAAAAGTTCGTTATGGAGGAAGTCCCCGTGGTGTTTACCGACAGAACACGAGGTGAGAGTAAAATGAGTTCTAGTATTATTACGGAAGCCATTTTTGGAGTGATTTCTCTAAAATGGAAAAGCATGTTTAACAAGCATTAAAATCAACCAAATGAAACAAACGGTATTAATAAAAAATGCCAATATTGTCAATGAAGGCAGTATCATAAAAGGAGATGTTCTTATTGAAGGAGATCGCATTGCCGAGGTAGCCGATAGTATCAGTGCGAAGAGTGGAGACACTAAAATAATAGAAGCAGATGGTGCGTACCTTATCCCTGGTATGATCGATGATCAAGTGCATTTTAGAGAACCGGGATTGACCCATAAAGCAACCATTGAAACAGAATCGAAGGCGGCAGTTGCAGGAGGTATTACCAGTTTTATTGAAATGCCAAATACCGTGCCTCAGGCGACAACTATTGAGTTGTTGGAACAGAAGTTTAGTCGTGCCGCAGAAACCTCTTGGGCTAACTACTCTTTTATGTTTGGTGGAACAAATGATAATATAGCAGAGATCTTAAAGGTAGATGAAGCTAAAGTAGCAGGCTTAAAGTTGTTTTTAGGATCCTCTACAGGGAATATGTTGGTGGATGACCCAACCGTATTGGAAGAGATTTTTAGTAAGACCAATTTACTAATTTCGGCCCACTGTGAGGATGAGGCAACCATTAGAGAGAATATGGAGAAATTTACGTCAGAATATGGAGATGATATTCCTGTTTCTTTTCATCCTGTAATTAGGAGTGAAGAGGCATGCTATATTTCATCTTCAAGAGCCATAGAGTTGGCTAAAAAGACTGGAGCTCGATTGCACGTTTTTCATCTTTCTACAGAAAAAGAGACGCATCTTTTTAGTAATAAAAAGCCCCTTTCAGAAAAGAAAATAACGGCTGAAGTTTGTATTCATCATCTGTGGTTCACTAACGATGATTACGCAGAGAAAGGAACAAAGATTAAATGGAATCCGGCTGTTAAGACACAAAAAGATAAAGACGGGCTCTGGAAAGCATTGCTAGATGATCGTATCGATGTGATTGCAACAGATCACGCGCCCCACACTATAGAAGAGAAGGATAATGTATATACCAAAGCACCTAGTGGTGGTCCTTTAGTTCAGCATGCTTTAGAAGCACTATTTGAAATGCATCATAAAGGAAAGATCTCGATAGAAAAAATCGTGGAGAAAACAGCGCATAATCCCGCAATCCTCTTTCAAATAAAAGATCGGGGTTATATTAAGAAAGGATACAAGGCTGATTTGGTGATCATGGAACCTAATGCTCCATGGACGGTGAATAAAGAAAACTTGGCTTATAAGTGTGGTTGGTCTCCGTTTGAGGGAACTACTTTTACTTCAAGAGTGATGTATACATTTGTCAATGGTCAAATAGCTTATCATAATGGGAAATTCCCAACACGCACCCATGGTGAACGTCTTAGTTTTAACCGAGGATGAAACAAGTAGTGGTCATAATGATGGGGTTTCTGTTTTTTGGATGTCAGGAAGTGAAACGTCCAGAAGAACCGGAAAATTTAATTTCCAAAGATAGAATGGTTCAAATTCTGACCGATGGCTATATTGGGAATGCCACTCGTGCTATTGATAATAGGAGATTACGTTCAGATGGAATTTTTCTCGACTCGATCCTTTACAGGAAATATGGTATTGATAGCTTGCAATTTGCTGCCAGTAATGCCTACTATACTTCAGATTTGAATGGCTATAAAGCTTTGCTTCAAGAAGTAGAAAAGTCACTAGTTATGCGCCAAAAAGTGGTAGATAGTTTGTATGAAATTGAAAAGGAGGAGGCTAAAAGAAAGCAGGACAGTATAAAAAAACAAGACAGTCTAAAGAATATTCCTTTAAAGAAGTTGCATAAAGATGCCTTAGCCATTCCGCTTCAGGGCGTTAAGGAGTAGTGATGGGCAATACGATCTAAAGTCTGATCTATTGTGGTATACGGCACGGATAATTCGGTAACGATTTTATTTCCGTTGTAGGTAGAGATTGAATCCATACTATGCGCCATTTCCTTGATTAATTTTCGTTTTCCACCCATAACAAAGACTCTGATAGCATCCAAGTTAGCTAAGAAGAGTAATATGTTTTTACTAACTTTTTTCCGAGGTTTGGAAGCCCCAACAAGGGGTGCTAATTGCTGTAATAATTCTTGATACAATAGATTGTGTCCAACCAATATATAGCGCTCATTAGAAACAGGTCGGTCCATTAATAAATGCATATAGTTTACAACGTCTTTTATATCTACAAAGCCAGTTCCGCCTTGCGGATAGTACTTTATTCCTTTGGCAACATGAGTTATAATAACACCGCTCCCTGTGTGCCAAAAACCTTCACCTAAAATTACCCCTGGGTTGATAATTACTGCTCTTAAACCTTCTTGAATTCCACGCCAAACTTCCATCTCAGCACCATACTTAGTAATAGCATAGACATTGTGCTTAATTTCTGGATTCCATTCATCTTCCTCATCTATGGAGCTGCCATCAAGTGACTCATCAAATATGGCAATGGTGCTCACGTGGCAGAGCTTTTGCACATTATGAGAAAGGCAAAGATTCACAACATTAGCAGTGCCATCTCGGTTGACTTTTTTTAATTCATAATAGTCTTTTGGGTCAAAACTAATCATCGCAGCACAATGGTAGACTTGAGTAATTCCTCGAAAAGCGTCGTCTAGTTCAGTAATGTTAGTAATATCGGCCTCCATCCACTCTATTCGGGAAAGTAGTTCTTCACAGTCTTCCCCATAGTATTTGAATACTTGTTTCAAATTTTGAAGTGTACTTGTCGGTCTTTTTGTGGCTCTTACCATCCTATTCTTGCAGAGTAGGAAGCGCAATAAGTGCGCTCCTACCAAACCGGTCCCTCCTGTAACTAGAATCATTCGGTAAAAATAAGTCTTTCTATTGCAATGCTCACGATTAATTTTGTTTAACTATTTTTAACAAAAGTTAGTCAATAATTATCCTTATTTTTATGGCATTATGAAAAAAATGTTTCTTTTCCTGTTTCTGTTAGGGATGTGTTCTTCCCTCTTCTCGCAAATTGTAGATTTTCCGGATCCAAACTTTAAGTTCGCCTGTGTTAATTTTTCTATTGTTGATACAGATGGTGATGGAATTCCGGATAGCGATGTAGACTCAAACGATGATGGTGAAATTCAGGTAAGTGAAGCGGAAGCGGTAATTGATTTTTATCCTGTGAATTCGGGTATTTTTTCTATGGCTGGTATTGAAGCTTTTGCAAATGTTAGACGGCTTAATTGTAGTCAGAACAACTTAACGGCTCTGGATGTTACCCAAAATACTAATTTAGAGGAACTGAGTTGTTTTTTTAATGAATTGACTGAATTAGATGTTTCAACCTTGTCTCAATTGAAAATTCTTAACTTCGATTTAAATGATGTTACTTCAATAGATGTCACACAAAATCCTTTATTAGAACGCTTGTTTGCGCCAATTAATCGATTGTCGACTATAGATCTATCCCAAAACCCTAATTTGATAAGTCTCAATCTGGACGATAATTTATTGACAGAAATTGACCTAACACAAAATACGCAGTTGCAATTCGTTTCTTTTGATACCAATGAGATTAACACGATGGATTTTTCTAATAATCCAGCCCTTTCAGTAATTGATATTTTTGAAAATAACATCACGACTTTGGATTTATCTCAAAACCCAAACGTCACCAAATTATGGTGCTATGAAAATCAACTGGAATCTTTAAACCTAAGGAATGGTGCTAATACTGAAATTTTAATTCTAAATACGGAGGGCAACCCTAACTTAGATTGTATTGAGGTAGACGATGTTGATTACGCTAATGACCAAAGTGCATGGTTTATAGACGATACAGCCAGTTATAGTGAAAATTGCTTGCTCGGTCAAGAGGATACAAGTGTGATTGATTTAGTTGTATATCCAAATCCTGTGCGAGATGTATTACATGTCACTTCGGAAGTGAATGCGGTTGAAAAGATAATCATCTTTGATGTCTTGGGAAGAAAGCTTTTTGAAGAAAATGAGGACCTTGAAACTATGAACATTTCTTCCTTGCCAACTGGATTCTTACTACTTAAATTCGAGTTAGATGGGATTTCTGTTATTAAAAAAATAGTAAAAGAGTAAGCTCTTTTGCTTGGGGGGTTTCGCACATCCCATTATCTTTGCGCAAATTGATTTGCGATGCCTAAAAATTTTGTAGAAGAACTTACTTGGAGAGGGATGATTCACGATGTCATGCCCGATACTGAAGACCACCTAAATGAAACGATGCGTGCCGCTTATGTAGGGTTCGATCCTACAGCAGATTCCTTACACATTGGAAACTTAGTTCCTATTATGTTATTGGCGCATTTTCAGCGTTGCGGACACAAACCTGTGGCCTTGGTTGGAGGTGCTACAGGAATGATTGGCGATCCTTCGGGAAAATCTAATGAACGTAATTTACTTGACGAAACAACATTGCGTCATAATCAGGAATGTGTTCGCAAACAATTATCACAATTCTTGGATTTCAGTTCTGGTAATGAGAATGAAGCTGTTATGGTAAACAACTACGACTGGATGAAGGAGTTTAGCTTTCTAGATTTTATCCGTGATGTTGGGAAACATATTACCATCAACTATATGATGGCAAAGGATTCAGTAAAGAATAGAATTACTGGTGAAGGCACCGAAGGAATGTCGTTCACGGAGTTTACATATCAATTAGTTCAGGGATATGATTTCCTGCATTTGTTTCAACAGGAAAGTTGTACGCTCCAATTTGGAGGCAGCGATCAATGGGGAAATATAACGACAGGAACTGAAATGATTCGTCGAATTGGTGGTGGTAAAGGCTATGCATTAACCTGTCCATTAATCACAAAGAGCGATGGAAGTAAGTTTGGGAAAAGTGAGGGAGGTAATGTTTGGTTAGATGCAAAACGTACTTCGCCTTACAAATTTTATCAATACTGGCTCAATTCTAGTGATGCTGATGCTGAGAAATACATCAAAATTTTCACATTTTTGGATAAAGAAATTATCGATTCTCTTGTTGCTGAGCATCAAGAGGCCCCGCATGCTCGAGCGCTTCAAAAGAGATTGGCAGAAGAGGTAACTGTTACAGTGCACGGGAATGACGCCTTGGACAATGCTATAAAAGCTTCTGGGATTCTTTTCGGCAAATCAACTTCAGAAGATTTAAAAAGTCTAGATGCTGAAACGTTCTTAGATATTTTTGAAGGAGTACCTCAAGCCCAGGTATCTCAAACTGTAATTGACAATGGAATGGATATTATTGCTGCCTTGGCTGGCGAAACAAATTTCTTAAAAAGTAATGGGGAAGCTAGACGTGCTTTAAAAGAAAATTCTATTTCCGTAAACAAAGAAAAAGTCACAGATAGCTACCAAATTTCTACTTCCGATTTAATCAACGATCAATTTGTTTTACTTCAACGTGGGAAGAAGAATTATTTTATTCTTAAGGTACAGTAATTAGAAACCCTAGGTGAATATTGCGTTTTATAGAAAGATAAGATAGTAGGAAATACAGAGGATGAAGGGGTGTGCCTTAAAAAGAAAACCCCTTGCAAGCGCAAAGGGTTTTCCAACTAACTAACCAACCAATTATGAAGGGATATCTTAATGTCCCTTTTTCATAACATGGGGTCAGTCGGTTTTATTTTCAATCCCTTACAACACGCTATAAAAATTTGATACCTCTGGATAAGGAATTAAAGAGCTTATGAGTAAGGCAATGCTGTCTTTGACAATAAGGGTAATGCTTAACAGTGTGGCGACTACTAAAATTGCTACAGAAATATTATTGTCCTTTATAGCTTGAAATTCATTAATACCCCTAGTTAAAACAGAGAACAATAAAAATACCGATGCATTGATAATAATTGCAGCGACAAACCCAATGAGTAGATACAAGCCTCCGTATTGTACGATGGTACTTACTTCTACCTGATCGGTTTGAGTGGTTGAGAGGCGTACAATGTTGGTAATGGAAGGTATTATTTCGCTCAAAATCAATCCAATAGAGAGAACGATTCCCGAAGTAAATACTGTGAAAGCTGTATTGCCGCCTTTAAGGTCAACGTTTTTAAAGAATAATCTGTGAAGAAGGCTATAAGAAATATAGATTATTCCCACAGATACTAGGATGGCTAGAATAATTTCGAAAAGTGCTAGGGTAAATAATTGTTGATTCATAGTTTCTTTTATTTACTGGTAAGTACAACCTCCCAGTGAGTGATATCGTTAAAGTTGCCGGGTAGAGCTCCCGCTTCATAGTACTTCGCTGTAGTTTCCCAAACCACATATTTTTTACCTTTATGAAGTTTTACTAATCCAGAGGCAGGAATATTTAATCCAATAATTGAGTGTCGATAAAAAGTACTGTTTAATATAGCTACATCATAGTTAAAATGTTTCAAAATAGAGTAAATAAGTACCGTTCTAGTGTCACAATCGCCCTTTAAATTTTGCAAAAAGGATAATGAATTTTGAATACCAAAGGGTACATTGCCTAAACAACAAGACGGACAATCTTCTAAGACACGTCTTATAGCGTGTTCATAATTTTCTGCTGGTAAGCAATCATTTTGAAATACAAATGAATAAGGAATATCCTGAATGCAGCTTACGACCATTTCAGCGAACTCCATTTGATTGAGTTTCTTTTCTGCATGAAGTCTTTCAAAAGTTTGCATAACCAAATCGAGTTTAGGGCCATCTGTACTTTCCAGATATTCATATAGGCCACCCCAGAAGTTTTTATTGGAATTGGTTTTATATTGTGCCAAATGGTGATGTAAATCCAGAAAATCTTGTTCACGAATAGTGAGGTCTCCACGATAGTTATGTCCATAATTATCTTTCCAAACACGATGGCTTGTATAGGTTGGTATGGTATCGTTTTCTATCACTAACTGAGATTTTAGCACTCCTTCTTCTTTCATAAAGTGTTCGGCATGAGGAGTGGTTTTAGTAAAAGAAATGACAAGATTACCTGCAAAACGAAGACCGGCTATTATTAATATAATTACCCCTATATTTTTTAAAATACTTATAAAATTTGGGATACCCAACCACCTATAAGTAATTATCGCAGCTATAATAACTCCTATCGAGATGGATATTGGGGTTGAAAGCCCAATAAGTTGATGCAGTCCAATAAAAGTAAATAGCGTGAGAAATAAGAGCGCAAAGATCCAAAGGCAGCCACTATCTTCTTTTTTAGGAGTTTTCATAGACTAATCATCAAATTGCAACCGCGCAGGTCGCTATTGTCAAATCTACCTAAAATTTTGAAAGTACCATCGGGATATACTTTACCTAAATCTTGAGTGGCAAGAAAAGAACAGGAATAATAGTTGGCAAGATCAATAATATTAAGGCCTCCAGTTTTTTCGGCTACCCAGCTAAAGGGATCTTCTGGATCGCGGGTAAGTACTTTCATCCATGGGGGGCAACTAAATAGTCCATCTCCTTGTGAGTATGCCTGCGAGAGGAGTTCTGTCATGCCATATTCACTGTGAATGTGAGGAATATCAAATCCTAGTTGAAGGTGATTATGTAGTTCCTCTTTTACCATTTCTTTTCGTCTTCCTTTCATACCTCCCGTTTCCATGACAATAGTATGTCGAAGTTGGAAAGACTCCTTTTCAATAAGATCGAGTAAGGCGTAAGAGACCCCTAAAAGTATTGTTTTTTGCCCTCTAGCTTCTAATTTTTTGAGATTCTTTGAAAGCGCATCGTAGTCGTCCAAATAGAATCCACTATCGGGATGTTTACTGCGAGCAATAAGGTGATCTGCCATATAAACCAACGATGATCCACCTCTTTCAAGATAGGATGGTAGTAAGGCAAGGATGACCCATTCTTTAGGATTTCCGTAGTATTGTTCAAAGCCGTTAAGAAAACTATCCTCATATAAACTAAGATTTCCAATATGATGTTTGCTCGTACTATTACCTGTAGTGCCACTACTACTGAATATTTTTTCTGTAGATCTTTCCGAAGAAAGAATAATATGTTCTTTAAAAAATTGAATAGGGAGAAATGGAATGTCTTGAATCGAAGTTACATCGGAAACGCTCACATTTAATAAATCACAGAATTTTCTATAGACCGATACCTGTTCAAATTGATAGCGAAATACTTCGAGAGTAAGTGCTTCGAACGCTTCAGGTGAAGGGATTGAAAAAAGGGAAGGGTACGCCATAGATTCGTTAGATCCGATTTCAGTACTACAAAAATAACCATAAAAAAAGCTTCTGCGAACACAGAAGCTTTTTTATAAAGTGGTCTAAGTAAATTACTTCACAACTAATCTCTTAGTGGCGATTGCATTTCCTTGGGCTACTTTTACAATGTAGATTCCGCTTGTTAATTGAGCGATATCTAAGATTTGTCCTTGTAATGTAGTATTAATTACCTGCTTTCCAAGTATGTCATATACAGTTACAACTTTTTCACCAGCCTCTTGAGAAACAATGTTAATTTCGTTCTGTGCAGGGTTAGGGAACAAGTTGAAGCTAGCAGCATTATTGTCATTTAATCCTAAAGTCGTAGCAGCGTCATTTGCGTCTCTGGCAGTAATGTAGTACCCTCCATCGTCGGTTCTTTCAGTAATGATACCGGCTATAAATACAGCCGTTGTTGGTGTATCCTGCCCAATGTAATTTGCATCGAAAAAAGAAGTACGGAAGTTAAAAACTCCATCACCATTTGTTAAAGGATATACCGCTCCAACTTCCCAAAATGGGTTTGGACCCGGGGTGATTGTTACCGCAGGTGCAATGTTTACATATTCAGATTCGTAGTTTTCCGGATTGGCAACTAAGTCACTAATAGAAACTTCTTGAGAAGAAACCGTATTACCTGTTGAGCTTGGTGCTCCAGGATCTGAAACAGGCACAAATTGCATCATTCCATTAAAAGAGCTTAGTGTTCCAATAAGACCAGTTACCCCATCTCCAATAACATACGTTGAAGTAATTGTACCCGAAGTGTCGTCTATTAAAATAGCACCTGTCGCATCTTCGATGAATTTCTGATTTCTGAAATCTTGAGCATATGTTACTAAGGCTTCTCCAGTGAGTGTGTATACTTCTCCTTCCACAGAACCTCTTAAGGTTGCGATATCAGCAACGTCACTTCCAGGATCACAGGCCGGTGCATTGATTGTGTTTGATAAGTTACACAATGTACTTGTTACTGAATAATCGAAATCAACTCCTTCGTTTACTCCTGAGATGATAATTTCTCCAGTTGATTGTGTAGAAGGGTCGTCTCCAGAAATAGTTCCTTCGGTTGCGGTAATGGTGTATGTTTCTGATCCACCACCCTCAAAGTTTAAGGTTGTTGTATACGTGTCAGTTCCAGAAGTAATAGCATCACATTCGACGTCTACTACAAATACGTTTAAGGCACATACATTTCCACAATCAATATTAGCAGCATCTAGAGTAGGTGCTCCAACACAGAAAGTGTCTCCGCTTCCTCTTTGAATAGATTCGATATCTTTATTCCCATTGGCATCCTCGTTGTATTGAACAGTTACACCAAGAGCAGCCATAAGATCTACGTCGTCATCGTCGTTCGTGTCATATACGATAGCATCTACTAAATTGGTAGATGTTGCAGGAGTTCCATCAGGAAAGTTTGCAGCGTCGTCTTCATAAATAGCAATTGCATCCGCTCCGTTTTGGATGACATTTTCAGCGCCTAACATAATGTCTACACCAGTTACAGCATCTCCCCCAATGATAAGGAATCCGTTGCTGTCTGTAGAAAATCCATTAAGATCTACAGTTGTATAACTATTGTCACTAGAACCGTTGTAGAAAACTACAATGTATCCATCTAAAGAGAAGTTGGCGGCTGCAGACAATTCTAAAAACTCCATGTTGTCTGTAGAAGTTTGATCGGCATCTACTTCATTGATCTTAACCACTTGACCAAAAGTGATACTTGCACAAAATAGCGCAAGTAAAAAGGTAATTTTTTTCATTAGTTTTAATTTAAAATTGAGTGATGCAAAGATACTAAATATACCTATTAATTCACTAGACTAATCGCGCTTTTACCAAAGCGTAACATGGTGTGCTATTTTTTTGTTACATTGTTTCTTCAATGTTACTTAATCGTTAAGATATCACGGCGAAGTAGTCATGGTTGCAATTTAGAATTATATTTATCTCGGGAAACAAGAAACCTATCGATGAAAAAAAAACATACCAAGATATTATTGGTTGATGATGAGCCAGATATTTTAGAAATTGTAGGGTACAACCTATCCAATGAAGGTTACCAAATTTTTACAGCCGAGAATGGAATTCAGGCAATTGCTCAAGCTAAAAAACAAAAGCCTCATCTTATCATTTTAGATGTTATGATGCCAGAAATGGATGGAATTGAAGCTTGCGAAAAAATTAGAGCTATTCCCGAATTGTCTGAGACGGTGATCACCTTTTTAACGGCTAGAGGAGAGGATTACTCTCAAGTGGCAGGATTTGATGCTGGAGCGGATGACTATATCACCAAGCCAGTAAAACCAAAAGTACTCATCAGTAAAGTAAAGGCCTTACTAAGAAGGTTTAAAGACGATGAACTACAAGATACAACTATTAAACTAGGAAGTCTAGTAATTAATAGAGAGGAATATAAGGTGCTACTTGGAAAAGAGGAGATCATATTACCTAGAAAAGAATTTGAATTATTGGCGTTATTGGCATCCAAACCTGGAAAGGTTTTTAAACGTGAAGATATCTTAGATGGTGTTTGGGGAAATGAAGTCGTTGTTGGAGGAAGAACCATTGATGTGCATATTAGAAAATTGAGAGAGAAAATTGGAGATGAAAAATTTAAAACCATCAAAGGTGTGGGATATAAGTTTGTTGTTTAATGGCTAAAAACTTTAAGAAGACATATAAGTTTGCTTGGAAGACTTCCACATTCCTTACTTTCATTTTAACACTCATTCTGGGTGTTTTTTTTTATTGGCACCAAGGAATTAATTATTT